>JBBSII010000023.1:0-15670 GCA_038232175.1 Thermomicrobiales bacterium | reverse complement strand
GCAATGCGCCGTGCAGGCCATCTTCGACGAACCGCTTGCGGATGCGCCCGACCGTACTCTCACTCGTATGCAGGGCAGCGGCAATCTCCGGGTCTGGCGTCCCTTCATCCGCGTGCAAAAGAATCTGCGCCCGATTGACCATCCGGGCGCGCGTCATGCCCGCATGGATGAGCGAGGAAAGCTCCTGTCGCTCGTCGTCCGTGAGTTCGATGACCTAGACCTTCTTCCGCATCGTCGCCTCCTCCGCGATGCGGTATCCTTACCACCAGACGAGGAGTATCGTCAAAATCACCGTGGCGGAGGACTAGAAACCGTCGTCCACATGACGGCGGTCGTACGGTATCGGGAGGTGCATCATGGTAACGGAGAAACCCGGGACACGGATCTCGCGGCACACCATCCTCGGCGGCACCGTGGCCACCGCGATGGCGGCGATCCTCGCGGCCTGCGGCGGTGGGGGCAGCGCGACCGACACACCGAAAGCGGCGCCCACGACCAGCGCCACCGCCCCTGGCGCACCTGCCACGGGCGGTACGGCGAAGCCGGCGGTTCAAGGAACACCCGTCGTTGTGGGAGGCAAGAGCGACGGTTCGCCCGTCACGGGCGGATCACTCACCATCGCGTACAACGAACCGCCGACGCTCGATCCCCGCGTCTCCGGCGCGACGGATTGGTGGCGCGCGGGCTACGCGCTCTTCGACCCGCTCATCTATCAGGAAGCGGGCACGCTCAAACTCGTCCCCGGCCTCGCACAGTCGTGGCAGGCCTCGGACGATGGCAAGTCATACACATTCAAGCTCCGGCAGGATGTGAAGTTCCACGACGGGACGCCGTTCAACGCGGATGCCGTCAAGTACACCTTCGATAGCATCATCGATCCGGCGTCAATAGCCACGGGCATTTCGACCATTATTACGGTAACCAAGCCTTCGCAGACTGCGCAATCATCGCGACAGTATCGACGCGCGCCATGATGGCCACCAAGGGCGTCGCGTTCCTTGCTGCGCGAGGAGTTGGCGGGCGACCGGGCGGAATACCGGCACCTGGCAGCGGTATTGCCGACGCTCGACGTACACCTGCCCAACGTGACGTTTCGACCGGCGCCTCGCCCTCCATGGCGCCCAATACACGGCCGAGATCGTCTCCTTTCGCGGGCGGCCATACCCCGAGCGATCTCTGCCTCCTACTTCCCGATGTTGGGATTGCCTTCGCGGGCGACCTGCTGGCGGTCCAGGTCCATCCGATGCTGCGGGGGGCGATCCGGAAACGTGGTATGACATCCTCGGCCGACTGGCCGTGTCGAACTACCACACCTTCGTCCCGGGCCATGGTGACATCGGCACGCGGCAGGATATTCTCGATCAGCAACGGTACGTCACGGCTGTTCAGCGCCTGGTGGATGCGATGCGCGCGGCGTCGACCATCGCCGCGACATCGACGGTCTGGTTGGTGCGCGAGGCCTCGATTGCGGCGAAGACCATGGCGACGCTCTTGATGTTGTCCTCGATCACCGCCTCGGGCGCCGGGCCACCATCCAGCCAGGCCACGAATTGATCGATGATCGCAACGTGCTCCTGATACGGGGCGTCCACAGGGGCGATCTCCTCCGTCTGCAAACCCCGCCCGCCACCGATGTGGTGCACGCGGACGACGTGGTCGCGGTCCACGACGACTGCGCCGCCCTCGCACTCGACGCGGTAGTACTCGTCGTGCCAGATGTTCTGCTGACCGGCGGCGGTCCCGGACCCCTCGTACGAGGCGCGCACATCATTGGTCATCTGGAGGACGTAGAGGTTGCAGAACTCCCCCTTCGCGCTGCTCCACGCCGGATTCCACTCCCAACCGGCGAGGCGGTGGCAGTCGCCGCCGCTCAGGTTGCGCATCATATCGAAGTGATGAACGGCGCCCTCGATGAGCAGGCTGTGGGGGATCTCGTGCCGGAACTTCGCCCCCCACGAGCCGTACACGCGATAGTCCTTGGCGAAACGACCGACGATGTAGTTGACGCGCCCGAGATCACCCCGCCGGACGATATCGCGCATGGTCAGCATCGGCGTGTAGTAGCGGTAGTTCTGGACGATCTGCATCTTCACATCGGCCCGCTGCACCGCCGCGTAGATTTCGCAGCACGCCTGCCACGTATCCGCGATGGGCTTCTCGCTCAGGATCGGTAGCCGCCGCTCCAGCGCATACATCACCGCCGCCTGATGGAAGGCTGGCGGGATGACGATCGCGCAGAAGTCGGCGTCCACCGCCGTGAACGCCGCGTCCATCATCGTGAACCGGCGGTTGGCTGGCAGGCCGAGGAAATCGCCCGACTGGGCGAGCGCCGCCTCGTCCACATCAACGAGGCCAATGACTTCCACCCGCTCCGCGTGCGGCGGGAAGAATTTGCGAATCCAGTTGGCGGCCATGCCGCCCGCTCCGATCATCAGACAGCGTTTCTTTGCCATGCTCGCACTCCTTCATGGGATGGCCGCCGTCATCGCCATGTTCGGAGTCGTGCGACCGCCTTCGCCGTGCAACGCCCTGCGGGGCGGCGACCCTATTTTACGATTGCTCGCATCTTGTCCGCCATATCCTTGATTGCTTGCTCGGGACTCTTTTGCTTCGTCAGCGCTGCACCGAGGTTCGGCTGGATGGCGTCGGCCGAGAACTGGCTGTAGTACGGCGTCACGGGGCGCGGCTTGAGGTCCTTGAAGGACTCCTGCGCGGACTTCGCGTACGGATACTTGGCCTGCACCTCGGGGTTGTCGAAAACGGCGAGGCGCGCCGGGAGACTGCTGGCATTGATGACGCGCCAGACCTGCTGCTCCTCGGATGTCAGCCATCGGACGGCCTCAGCCGTCTCCTTCGGTCGCTTTGAGAAGGTCGAGAGGCCGAGGTTCCATGTGCCGAGGCAGCCGGGGCCGGGTTTCATCCCGTCCTTGGATGGCAGGGTCGTGACGCCCCACTTCCCCTTGATCGTCGTGTCATCCTTGTAGAGGTCCGCGCCGCTGCTGTACCAGAGCCGAAGAAAGACCGCTTTGCCGGTGCGGAAGATGTTCATCGCATCCTGAACCTGCGCGAGGCCGAGGGCGTACTCGGGGACGATCTTGTCCTTGTAGACGTAATCCATCACCTTCTGCAACGATTCGACGCCCGCCGTGCCCTTATCGAGGACGACATTCAGCTTGTCGTCCACGATTTCGCCGCCATAGCCCCAGAGATGCTCCATCCAGTTGATGACACCCTGCTCAATTTGCGGCAGCGGCAGGACATAGCCGACCATGTCTGGCGTCTGTAATTTCTGGCTGGCCGTGATGAGATCGGCGTACGTCTTCGGCGGTGGCAAGCCGGCGCCATCGAGCAGATCCTTTCGATACCAGAGGCCGGGGCCGTTGTTGTACCACGGGATGACAAAAAGTTTGCCGTTGTACCGCGCGCCATCGAGCGTGCCCGCGAAGAATTTCGCTAGTTCCTCCTTCGGCAGGAGATCGTCGGTGGGGGTGATCCATCCGGCGGCGGCGAACTCCGAGACATTCGGCACGTTGACGGAGAAGAGGTCCGCGACCGGGTCTTTCGCCGCGCCGACGACGACGATCTTGTTGTGCAGGTCGTCGCTACTCGCGCCCTGCTCCTGATAATTAAGCTGAATGCCCTTGCTCTGTTTGTTGAAGTTCTCCGCCTGCTTCTGAGTTAGCCCGGTGGCATCGCGGCCACCGAACCAATTGACCGTGACCGCCTGGCCGGAGTTCTGAACGGCAGGCACGGCGGATGCGGCGGGTGTCGTGCCGGTCGTCGGGGCGCTCGTCGGCGACGCAGCCGCGCCGCCCGCAGTCGCTGCGGGGGGCGATGTGCTCGTTGCCGCGCCGCTGCCGCCGCACGCGGCGAGGATCGAACCGCCCGCCATCGCCGCGAGACCGGAAAGGAAAGCGCGCCGACCGAACGGCCTCGGTGTCGTTGCTGGTGTAGGCATCGGAGTTACCCTTCCCTATGATGCGTGCCGCGCAAGGAGATCGGGCGCATCCCGCCCGCCGATTACTGACTACTCAGGCCATCCCGAAGGAACCGATAACACGCTCCCATCGCCCCGATGAGTTCGCTGCCGCTCTCCTCATCGGCGCAGACCCAGCCGTCGTACCCGATCTCTTTCACGGCGGCGAAGATCGGCACGAAATCGATCTCACCCTGACCGAGGACGCGCCACTCACCATCCGCGTAATCCTTAGTGTGGATGTTGTCGATGACGCTGCGGAAGTCCCGGATGAGACCCGCGACATCCTCGACACCGGACTTGACCAGATGCGCGGTGTCTACGGTCAGCCCGACGCTCCCATCGGGCACGGCGTCGAAGAAAAGATCGAAGTCTCCCCGATGCATCACGACCTGGCCGTAATGGTGGTGCAGCGAGAGCCGCGTGCCCGCCGCGATCGCCTCGTTGCCGAGCGTCGCCATTGACCGGGCGGAGGCGCGAATGTCATCGTCGGTAAGCCCCTGCCGCGCGATATCAGGCCACAGGATGATTCGCTCCGCGCCAACCGCGCCGGCGAATGCGATCAGCCGCCGGAGCATTGCGATCCCCGCGTCGTCTAGTTTCCCGCCGTGGATCAGCCCGGATGCCATACCGGGATACATCGCGTACCGGTCGCGGAAACGCGCAGGGTCATCGAGGTAGTCGCGATACTGGCTGCTCTTGAGTTGCAGGCCGTCGAACCCGACGCCCCTGAAGTGTGCGAAGAGCGCATCCTGCTCCGCTGCGGTCCTGGTGGGCTTCGAGAATCCGAGTTTCATACCGGCGCCCCCTCGCGGAATAGCACCGGCCGGTGCTCGGCTGCGGAGCGATACGCGCTGTCGAGGAGCGCGACGGTTTTCAGGTTGTCCCGCCCGCTGTTCGGCGGCTCGGTCCCTTCGTCAATGCTGGTAAGGAGCAGATCGAGGTCGATGAACGTCGCCTCCGGCTTGCGCCCGCCGCGCAGGGGGTTCTCCCATCGGTCAATCGGTTCGCCGCGCCGGTCGCTCGTATACGTCGTCATGTCGTCGTACGTGAGAACGAGCGCGCCCCGATCCCCGGTGACGACGGTCTCAATCGTTTGGACCGGCGTGGAGAAGCTCTGCGCGTAGGTGACGATCACGCCACCCTCGAAGATGATCTGCACGCTCGCGTCCGTCTCGCCCCTGCTCTGGATCGCGGGTGACACCCGCGTCTCGCACGAGAGTGTGCGCGCCTCGTCGCCGAGCATCCAGCGGAACCCGTCGAACCAGTGGATGCCCATGACCGAGAGGGCGTGCCGCTCCTGCTCGACGCGCCAGCCCGCGTCCTGTCGGAAGACGAGTTCCCGATGGGCGATGCTCACCACGTTCCCAATCCGGCCCTCGGCAATCGCCCGACGCGCGGCTTCGAACGGGTAGTGGTAACGGAAATTCTGGTTCACCGCGAGGCGCACCCCGGCCGCCGCGCACTGGTTGACGATGCGCTCCGCCTGCGCGTAGTCGTCCGCGAGCGGCTTTTCGACGAAGACGTGCTTCCGGGCCGCGACAAGCTCCGCGACTGCCGCCTCCCGCACCACGGTCGGCGTGCAGACAACGGCGACATCCCAGCCCGTCTGCCGGAGCATTTCGCCGATCGACGCATAGCCGTGCGACACGCCGTAGGCTTGTTGCGCGTTTGCCACGCGCTCCGGGACCGGGTCGCACGCGGCGACGAGACGGATGCGCTCCGGATGCGCGATGTACGCCTCGAAGTGCATTCGGGAGACATTTCCACAACCAACGACGGCAACATTAACGACGCTCATAGTTGAATGAGAACCTCCTGAGATGGCAGGGTGGGCCACAATCGTATGCACAGTTGTGCGGGAGTACCGCGTTCGTTATACAATCCACAATATGGTATTGTCAAGCCGCTCGCTTGACCTTGTCGATTGTCGATTGTATATATTCTGTTATCTCATAGTGCGTTTCACCCGTTCTGGTACAGTTGTTCGGGGATGGGGCAGTGTGTGAAGTAAGGATGCATCTGTGGCGAAGTTGGAGCACTATACCCTCAATGAGCGCGTCTATCGGCGCATCCGTGAATCGGTCCTCATGGGCGCATTCATGCCGAACAGCCGCCTCGATGAGCAGTCCCTAGCGGACGAGATGGGAGTCAGCCGCACGCCGATTCGTGAGGCGATTGGCAAGCTGACCAAGGAGGGATTGGTCGAGCACCGCCCATATCAGGGCAATTTCATCCGCAGCTTCAACGCGACACAGGTGAATGACCTCTACGAGGTGCGCAAGGCGCTGGAGGCGCTCGCGGTTCGTCTCGCTGTCCCGCACCTGACAGACATGCAGGTGGAGGAGTTCGGCGCGCTTCTCGATGCGGGGCAGCACGCGCTCGACACGGGCGATCTGATCGCCTACGGCACGGCGGACCGGCAATTTCATGGGGCGATTGCCCGATACAGCGGCAATGAGACGCTGATCGAGAGCCTCGACCGCCTCAGTTTGCAGATTCAGATCGTGCGTACTGCGGCGAATCACGACCCGGCGGTCGTCCGAGAGACGGCGCACCAGCGGACGGAGATCGTCGCCGCGCTGCGGGCGCGCGATGCGGAGGGCGCCGCGTGGCTGCTGGAGGAGCACATCGACGCCGTGCGGCGCAAGGTCGTCGCCCACATTGAGGCCGACGGAGCGAACATGGAGGGGGACGCATGAGTGCGGGAAATCTCGGGACACGCCAGACGGATCCGGTCATCGCGGTAGATCACGGCCCGGACAATCGGACGCCGTGGGGGTACATGCAGTGGCTGTGCAGCGGCACACTCTTCGCCGATGCGCAGCAAACGTTCGGGTACGTCGAGATCAACCCCGGTGAGAAGAACCCGCGCCACCTCCACCCCAACAGCGACGAGGTCCTGTATCTGCTCCAGGGTGAACTCGACCATAGTCTCGGCGAGGCCATTCACCATCTCACGGCGGGCATGTCGATCCACATTCCTGAGGGCGTCGCACACGACGCCATGAACCGGGGCGTCACCGTCGCGAAGATGCTCGTCGCGTACCCGACAGCGGATCGACAAGTCGTGATGTGCGAGGCGGGACAGGAATAGTAGCCAGTAGTCAGTAGGCAGTGGCTAGTAGTATGAGAGGCAACATCGGCATAGAGACGAGCGCGGACGGCGGCAGGTATGCGCCCGGTCACTGACTACTGGCTACTCACGGAGGTGTTCCATGGCGAAAACGATCGGCATCATCGTGGCCCTCGATACGAAGGGGGAAGAGGCGGGTTTCGTGCGCGACTACCTCGCGGGGCAGGGTCTCACCACCCTCGTGGTCGATACGGGCGTGCTCGGTGAGCCGGCATTCGCCGCCGACGTGACGCGCGCGGAAGTGGCGGCGGCGGGTGGCGACGATCACGCCGCGCTCGTCGCATCGGGCGACAAGGCGCGAGCGATGGCGGCGATGACGCGGGGCGCGGCGGCCATCGCGGCGCAACTGCACCGCGCGGGGAAGATCGACGGGTTGATCGGCATGGGCGGGTCGGCGGGGACGACGATCGGCACGAGCGCGATGCGCGCCCTGCCCGTCGGCGTGCCGAAGGTGATCGTCTCGACCGTCGCGTCCGGTGACACCCGGCCGTACGTCGGCGAGAAGGACATTACGATGATGTACTCGGTCGTCGATGTCGCGGGGCTGAACCGTATCTCCGCCCGCATCCTCACGAACGCGGCGGCCGCAGTCGCGGGGATGGTGGTCGCGGAGCCGCCCGCGCGCGATGAACGGCCGCTGATCGCCGCGAGCATGTTCGGTAACACGACGGCGTGCGTCGACCGGGCGCGCGGCACGCTGGAAAGCAAGGGATACGAGGTGCTCGTCTTCCACGCGACGGGCGCAGGCGGGCGGACGATGGAGAGCCTGATCGCGGATGGCTACTTCGTTGGCGTCCTTGACCTGACGACGACGGAGTGGGCGGACGAACTCTGCGGCGGCGTCTTCGCGGCGGGGCCGCACCGGATGGAGGCGGCGGCGCGGGCGGGCGTGCCGCAGGTCGTCGCGCCGGGTTGCCTCGACATGGCGAACTTCGGTGCGCCGGAGACGGTGCCGGAGAGGTACCGGGGCCGCAGGCTCTACGAATGGAACCCGACCGTCACGCTGATGCGCACGACCCCGGAGGAGAACGTGGCGCTCGGCGCGATCATCGCCGAAAAAGTCAACCTGAGCGCCGCGCCGGTCACGGTGCTGTTGCCGCTTAAGGGCGTCTCGCAACTCGACAGCCCCGGTGGGGAATTCTGGTGGCCGGAGGCCGATGGCGCACTCTACGATGCGATCCGGGCGAACCTCCGCCCGGACATCCCGGTCGTCGAGCTGGACTTGAACATCAACGACCCGGCGTTCGCGGACACCGCGACGGAGACGCTGCTCCGGTACATCGGCGCGAAGGCGGCGTCGGGAGGACGGCGATGAGGTACACGCGCGCGCAGGTCATCGAGCGGCTGCGGGCGCAGGTCGCGGCGGGCCATCCAGTTGTCGGAGCGGGGGCGGGCACGGGCATCTCCGCCAAGTTCGCCGAGGCGGGCGGGGCGGACCTCATCATCATCTACAACTCGGGCCGGTTCCGCATGGCCGGGCACGGCAGCCTCGCGGGGGTGCTCGCATTCGGCGACGCGAATGCGATCGTCAAGGAGATGGGGGAGCGGGATGTGCTGCCCGTCGTCAGAGATACCCCCGTGGTCGCGGGCATCATGGGCACCGATCCAATGCGCCAGATGGATTACCTGCTGCGTGAGTTGGATAGCCTCGGCTTCTCCGGCATCAATAATTTCCCGACGGTCGGGCTGATCGACGGGCGTTTTCGCATGGAGCTGGAGCGGACAAACATGGGCTTCGGCAAGGAGGTGGACGCGATTCGCCTCGCCCATGCGATGGGCTTCTTCACCGTCGTCTACGTCTTCAATCCGGGCGAGTCCACCGCGATGGCAGAGGCGGGCGCGGACGCGATCATCGCGCACATGGGGCTGACCGTCGGTGGCACGATTGGGTTGGACAAGGCGGACGCGATGCAATTGGAAGACGCACCCGCCGCCGTGCAGGCAATTGGTGAGGCGGCGTGGCGGGTGAACCGCGACGCGATGCTTCTCTGCCACGGCGGGCCGATTGCGACACCGGAGGACGCCGCGTATGTGCTCGCGCGGTGCGATGCCGTTGGATTCGTCGGCGCGAGTTCGATGGAGCGGCTACCCGTCGAAATCGCGCTCACCGAAACGACGCGGCAATTCAAGGCGGTGCCGCTCCGGGTGCGCGGCAACGAAACGACAGGGAGGCGGACGTGACGGACGGGAAGAAGCGATTTGTCGCGCCGGAGGATGTCGAGACGCAAGTCTTCGACTGGGGGATGCTCAAATGGATGTCCGAGCCGCGCGTCACGGACGCGGACCGATTCAGCGCGGGCATCGTCATTCTCGCGCCCGGCAAGGGGCACACGCGCCACAATCACCCCGGCGTCGAGGAGGTCCTCTACGTCATCTCCGGCCAAGGGATGCAAATGGTGGAGGATGACCGCGGCCAGCCGCTGGGCCGCACGGTGACGGCGGGTATGCTCGTCCACATCCCCGCCGATGTGTACCACGAGACGATCAACACCGGCTGGGAGCCGCTGAAACTCGTGGCAATCTACAGCCCACACGGCCCGGAGGCGATCCTGCGCGCCATGCCCGAGTGCACCGTCCTGCCGCCGGGTGCGACGCCGCCAGGTTGAGCGTGCGCTATCGGAAGCTCCTTCAACTCTCTGCGGTGTGTCCGGACTTCAGCGCACGATGGGAGATAATCAAGTATAATGTTGAGAAAGTCGGGGAGTGTTTCCCCGAAGTCCGATCGCGGGAGGATAACCGCAGTGGCCAGCACACAAACAATCAGCCGGGACGCCATCATGGCCGCATTGCGGACGGTGGACGATCCCGAACTGCATAAAGACCTCGTGACCTTGAACATGATTAAGGATGTCGTCATCGACGGCGGTACCGTCGGCGTGACGGTCGAGTTGACGACGCCCGCTTGCCCATTGCGCGGCAAGATCGAGTCAGATGTCCGCGCCGCGCTGATGCCGGTGCCGGGGGTGGCGCACGTCGAGTTGCAGATGACGGCGCAGGTGCGCTCGATGTTCGGCGGCAAGCCGGGCAAGGAACCGATCCCCGGCATTCGGAACACCATCGCCGTCGCCTCCGGCAAGGGCGGCGTCGGCAAGAGCACCGTCGCGGTGAATATCGCCGCCTCGCTGATGCTCGAAGGCGCGCGCGTCGGGCTGCTGGATGCCGACATCTACGGCCCGAGCATCCCGATCATGCTCGGCACGAACGAATCGCCCGTGCCGACAGCGGACAACCGCCTGAACCCCGTCCACGCGCACAACATGACGCTGATGTCCGTTGGCTTCATCAACCGGCAGGACGACAAGCCGATCATCTGGCGCGGCCCGATGGTCGCGGGTCTGCTCACCCAGTTCCTGCGCCAGGTCGCGTGGGGCGAGTTGGATTACCTCGTCATCGACCTGCCGCCGGGCACGGGCGACGCGCAACTGACGCTGACGCAGGCGTTGCCGCTTTCCGGCTCCGTGATCGTTACGCAGCCGGCGCAGGTCGCGCTCTCGGACGCCCAGAAGGGCATCAACATGTTCAAGCAACTCGACGTGCCGATCCTCGGCATCATCGAGAACATGTCCTACTACCCGAACCCCGTCACGGGCGAGAAGATCTACATCTTCGGCAAGGGGGGCGGGCAGCGCGCCGCGACGCGCTACAACGTGCCGCTGCTCGGCGAGATCCCGCTCGACCCTGAGATGTCCGAGTCTGGCGACGCGGGCGTGCCGCTCGTCATCAAGAACGCCGCCTCGCCGCTCTCGCAGGCCTTCCGCGATGTGGCGCGGCAGATGGCGGCGCGGCTCTCCGTCGAGTCGTACAACAATGCCATCCCGCTCGGCGTGCCGATCATCCTCGACCCGAACGGCGGGCAGGGGAATGATCCGAGCGGTGGCCATCGCCCGCTGCGCCTTTCCTAACCCCCAGCCCTGACATAATCCGCGCATCATATCATCAGGGAGCGCCGTGGCGGCGCTCCTGTTTCTTTATGCGCTCCTGTCCTTTCGTTCATCACAAAAACTGCACGTATGGACAGTGTGTATATCGGTGCGGCACTGCATAATCGGTCACAGCGCAAAGATTCGGTACGGGAAGCATCACAAAGGAACCGTTTGTCGCGTTCAATCGTTGTGGTAATAGTTGATGGTTGATGGTTGATGGTTGATGGCTGATCGTCGTTGCGAGTGACGTGGGTCGCTCCGATAAACAAAAAAGGGTGGTGGGGACATGCAGATGGTACGACGGTTGCGGATGGTGGCACTCCTGGCGCTGGTGATTCTCGGTATCGTGGCGACGACCGCCGCGCCGGTCGGCGCGACCTCGATCTACGTCGATCCGAACGGCAAGTTCGCCGTGGGCGTCGCGGACGGCTGGACGCAGCAGAGGCCGGACACGAAGGGTGTCGTCGCGCTCTGGACGGTCGATGGTGGTGCGGCGATCTTCAACATTGTCCGTGAGGATATCCCGGCGGGCACCACGAATGTTGACTACGCGAAGGCGAACATCGACGGCGTCTCGACCTTCAGGGACTACACGGAAATTCGGCGCGACTTCATCAAGTGCGCGGATCAGGATTGCCCACTCCTCGATTACACCGTGACCGACGAGAACGGCGAGACGCAGCGCCTTCAGCAGGCGTTCGTCACCAAGGGTACCGACGGCTGGGTGCTGACCTTCCGCACTCGTGCCAGCGACGCCGCCACCTACAAGAGCGACATCGAACTGATGATCTACTCCTTCTCGATCTAAACCCCGAACGCCCCATCCCTTCTCTCGAAGAGGTGGGGCACGAAAAAGAAACATGGATGAGGGACGCACAGACGTGCGCCCCTTATGCGTGCTCCGGCATCAAGAATTTTGCGGGGCCCCCCTTTCGAGAGAGGAACCGGGGGGTATAGTAAATCCCGCTATGGCACCGGGATCGTCGTGATGTTCGCGGCGGGGATTCCCTTGCCGATGAGGGCTGTGTACAGTGCCTTGTCGATCGCGGGGATCGGGTCCGGCAACTGGCCCATCAAGGCGGCGCGCGTAATGCCCGCCGCCCGCTTCGACGCCCGGATTTGGCCCTCCTCGGAGTAGACCGCGATGTGCGGGGCGATCATCACATTCTCCATCGCGAGGAGCGGGTTGTCCGCCTCGATCGGCTCGACCTCGAAGACATCCAGCCCCGCGCCGCCGAGGTGGCCGGACTTCAGGGCGTCGATCATCGCCGCCTCGTCGATGATCGGGCCGCGCGCCGTGTTGATGATCCACGCGCCCTGCTTCATCATCGCGAACCGCTCCGCGTTCATCAGGTGGCGCGTCTCCGCCCAGAGGAAGGCGTGGATTGTGACGTAGTCCGATTGCTGGAGGAGGTCTTCGAGCGGCATGAGCGGGATGCCGTACGACGCGACATCCTCCTGCTTCACGTACGGGTCGAACGCGACGACGTTGAAGCCGAGCGCCTTCGCCCGCTCCCCCGCGATCCGCCCGATCCGCCCGAAGCCGACGACGCCGACCGTCTGCGCCTTTGAGTTGTGGACGGTGATCCGCCCGTCGCCCATGTGCGTGCGCCAGCCGCCCGCGCGCGTGATCTTGTCGAAGGCGTAGAGCTGCCGGTTCGCCGCCATCAGGAAGGCAATCGCCTGCATCGCGACCTCCTCTGAGTAGGCGTCCGGCACGTTGCAGACGAGGATGCCGCGCTCGCTCGCCTCGGGCACATCGATGTCGTTGTAGCCGACGTACGGGCGCAGGATCATGCGGCAGGAGAGCTGATCGTAGATCGGGCCGTTCAGCACCATGCCGCCGGAGACGAGCACATCCACCTTCGTCAGCGCCTCCGCGACGCGGCCCTGATCGTCGTACAGCGGCATCGCGGTGGTCTCCGCGCCGATCGCTTGCAGCGCCCGCTGCACGGGGTTGGCGGTGCCGGAGGTGAAGTTGCCGATGCCGAGGGCGCCCATGCCCTCGCCCACGTTCTTCCAGCGGGCGAGGGCCTTCTGCACAACGCTGTCATCCGGGGGTTGATTCATCATGCTTTCTTCTCCACCGGCGCGCAGCCGACCTTGTCGTAGCGGTGGAACTCGCCGATGGCGCTGATCGCGATCCGAATCGCCGGTTTGTCGCCGACGACCGAGATGTGATGCCAGATGTCCTTCGGCGCGAAGATGAAGTCGCCCTGCTTGACCTCGACCTTCACGCCGTCCTCGAACTCCCACGTCTGCTCGCCCTCGGCGATAAACCACCACTCGTCCGTGATGTGGTAGTGCGTGTCGTTCGGGTGCCCCGGCGCTTGGCAGATCACGACGATGCGCGTCCCGTTCCCCTCGACGATCTGATGCGCCCACGGTGGCGGCCCCATCTGCTCCTTGAGCGCCGCGATACTTAATGACCGCTGCGCCGCTCCCAGTGCCATCGGACTCGCTGTCGTTGCCATCTGTCCCCTCCTTGAGAAAAAATTAACCGCGAAGGCGCGAAGGACGCGAAGTGGGAAAATAAGGAAAGAAAAGGGTCTTGGTCTTACCGTCTCCCATTCTCTTATCCTTCTCCCTCCTTTGCGTCCTTCGTGCCTTCGCGGTTCAACAACCCCCCGTCGCGTGCCCGGTCCTGGCGACGCAGGGCGGCGAGGGCACGTTCCCGCGCCGCGCGTGCCGTCGCACTATCAATGTCCGTGCGGCTGGTTGTCAAGATTTCCTGCCAGCCCTCCGGGAAGATCGGCTCCGCCGCGAACTCAGGGAAGAGTTCCTCCGCGATGCGGGCGAAGACGTGCGGCCCGCCGAGCCGGACCGTCGTGAACGGCCCGGTGAGCGACCAGCGCCGCCCCAGCCCGCGCTCCATGATCGTGTCGATGTCCTCCGGCGTGGCGACACCGTTGGCGACGAGCCAGAGGCACTCGCGCAACATGCCGAGTTGCAGGCGGTTCCAGATGAAACCCGGCACCTCCCGCAGCACCTGCACGGGTTCCTTCTCCATCCGTTGCAGGAGCGCGCGCGCCGCCGCGACCGTCGCCGCGTCGGTGCGCTCACCGGGGATGACCTCCACGAGCGGCAGGAGGTGCGGTGGGTTCCAGTAGTGCGTGCCAATGACGCGCTCCGGGCGCCGCAGGCCCGCCGCGATGGCGGTGATCTGCAGGCTGGAAGTGTTTGAGCAGAGGAGCGCCGTCGCGGGCGTGGCCTCGTCGAGCAGCGCGAAGAGCGCCCGCTTCGCGGCCAGGTCCTCCGTGATTGACTCGACCACGACCGTCGCGCGCCCGAAGTCGGCGGTGTCGATCATCGCGCCGGAGAGCCGTGCAGACGCCGCCTCCGCCTCCGTTGCGCCGAGCAAATCCGCGTCGGCGAGCGTCCGCAGCGCGCCGTGCGCGACCGCCAACGCCGCGTCGATCTTCGCCCCGTCGCGTCCGGCGATGACGGTGGGGCCGAGGCGCGCGTACTCCGCCGCGATACCGGGGGCCATCGCGCCCGTTCCGACGATGATCGCGCGCACGGGTTGGCTGCTGACGGATTCCGCTCCCATTGGCATCGCGCTCCGCACTTCGCACGTTGCACTCTTCTTCGGAGCACAGGATACGTCGCACACCGGTGCACGAGCAAGTGAACGGCGCACAAACGGTGAAGTTCCCGCTCCGTGCAATGGCGTGGCGTGTGGTGGGGCTGGTGAACCGCAGGATGCCGCGAGAAGGAGCGGGGCGGGGAAGGGGCGACCCATCCCGCCCACTATTGTGCAGCAGGTCTACTAACTACTCGCTGACCCGCATCGCGCCGACGGTGACGGTGGTTGTGACGCCGTTCCCGATGGGGACACTCAGGTCCACGCGCCAACCGCCCGATGCCCAGGGGATGATGTCGCCGGTGTAGATGCCGTGCCCGCTCGCCTGGAGATCGTGCAGCGTGAAGCCCGCGTTGCCGTTGGCGTAGAAGTTTGCCTGCATCGTCGTCGGCAATCCGCCAAGCAGTTCCACCACCTCCGGCAGCGGCGTGCCCCGTGCGGCATCGACGAATGCGACACGAACCGTTGCGGTTTGTTTCACGGTGGGCTGCGCCGGGTTGGTGGTGACGGTCGCGATGTAGCGTTTGCCGTCCGTGCCGGTGAACGCGGGCTGGACGGTCACGGCGTTCTCCATGCGCGCCTGCCGGTTCGGTACGTCGTCGCGGTTCCATGTTGCCAGCACCTGCAACGACCAATTTCCCGCTTCAGCGGGCGTTATGTTGCCACGATACTGCCCATATCCCACGGACATGAGCGATGTTGGCTGCCCGCAGTCGTTCGGCCCATAGCGGCAGAGAAGCGCGGTCACCGTCGCGGGCGGCTCGTAGCGGGCGCTCGACAGTGAAGGAGAAATTGGCGCGCCACTGTTCGGGTCCATGAACTGCGCCCCAATCGTCACCGTATCACCCGCGACGATGGTGGCGCGATCCACGGAGGCGGCGAGCGTGGCGAATGGCGGCGCGGTCTGAATGTCACGGGGGCGTGCGTTCGTCTCCGGGCTTTTTCCGGACCGCGCGCGATACCGATCCGGCAGGGAATAGAGGAACCCGCTGGCCGTGCCGCCGACGGAGCCGACCTCATTGCCGGAGGCGGTGTCGAGCGTGCGGATGCCG
>JBBSII010000022.1:0-15964 GCA_038232175.1 Thermomicrobiales bacterium | reverse complement strand
TTTCTGACGTAAAGAGGTCGTCGTGAGCGGATTATTCACCGGGAAGCGGGCTTCAGATGAAGCGAAGTGCCGCACCAGGACGAAAGTCGGCACTTTGTCGAGGCTACTTTGCCCCTCATGACAGACTCGCTCATTCTGGGCCTTTTTGAGAAACCCTGTCTCGTCGACGATGAGCACGCCGCTCGTCTCATCCCCGAGGTGCGCGAATACATAGTTCCGCAAATCGTCGCGGACCCCGCCGGTATCCCAGCGAGCGACTCGCAGCAGGCGCTGCACACCCTGCGGATCGGTATCGCCGATCGCCTCGGCGAGTTGCCAGCCACTCTTGCGTTCGACGCGGTCGAGCAGGCCGTATCAATAGCGCCGCAGCCGCTCGCGCACTTCCGTGCGGACAAAGCGGTGAGCGATGCGCTCATCGAGATCGGCGAACACGTCGGACCACTGCTCGACGGAAACGATCGCGGGACTTCCGCATGCTGCCATACTCCCTCCTCTGCTTGGCAGAGAAGGGCAGCGCGAAGTTTAGCGAAGTGACGCTGTAGGGTTTCCTTATCGGCACTCTTCCCGAACAAGCAGCGCAACGTCGGAGGCTGGTAACGCGCTCACTGCAGCGATAGCCCCTTCATCCGATGATTTTCGGCCTCGTACGAGTGCCTCCACGCCGCGATACTCTGCCCCTCGTGACACCGTCGCTCACTTTAGGCCATTACGGACAGGGACGGGAACGAATATGTTACGGCTGGTCTGAGCGACCTGATACCCAAGTCCGTTCCCCCGAAGGGTGACGGTCTCTGCGTAGCCGTCGTGTATCGCGAAGATGTTCGGGTGCACGGCGGATTCGGGCAGCGATGTGTCGGGGTAGTACTGGCGAGCATTCGCCTCGACGGCGAGTGGTGAGCGGACCCATGCCGCCAGGCCGATCGAGTGGAGGAGCGCGATGCCCGGATTCGTCAGGTCCTGCACCATGTACATCAGCCCCTCGCTCTCGGCGCGCGCGGCGATCAGGAGCGCGAGGCTGTGGCACTTGCACGTCTTGAGGGCGACACCGGACCAGCCGCGTGCGATCGCCTCGTCGAGGTCCGATACTTGTGTCAGGCTCTCGTCGATGATGACGGGCTTGATCGCGGCGAGTTCGTGCATGTCGAAGCGGTGGAGGTACAAATCCCGCTCCGTCGGTTGTTCGATATACCGGAGCGCGGCGAACGCTGCCGGCGCCGATTCGCGTACGCGCGCGAGGAATTCGACCATGTATGCGGGCGAGGGGCATTGCTCATTCGCGTCTACCGAGCAGCGACTCTCGCGTTTGTCGCCGCGAGGACGCGCCGCTTGAGCAGTGCGGAATACCGAGAGGTAGCGATCGATGTCCCATGCGAGGTCGACGCCGCGCAGTTTCACCTTGAAGCAGAACAGACCTTCGCGCGCGATCCATTCTGTCAGGGCATTCGGTCGCCCGTCCTGCGGCGCACCGGGTCGGACATCGCCGGGGGTGAGTGCATCCAAGTGCCCGACGGTGTGCGCAACGGGGACTTTCGGTGCGGGAGCGGGGCGGAGCAGAGCGGAGAGATATCTCCCACGGTATCGGGGGCCGAGGTATGCACCCAGGTCGTTGCGGCAGTGAGCGGGCCCATACCCCGCGTAGGCGGGGATCCCGTTGACGTTGCCGAACGCGTCATGGATCGCCGCGTCGATGGGCGACAGACAGACCAGTGCGCCGAGATATGGCATCGCCTCCGCCAGGCCCGCTTCTCTGCAGATGCCCACGCTGATGGCGGCGAGATCCCCCTCGATGTCGCGAAAGATATCGATCGGATGATCGTACCGTCGATAGCGCGTGGCGAGGCTGCAGAGCGCCTGCGTCGTGCGGCGCATCGCGGCATCCTTCGCGGCGAGCGGGACCGCCGTGGACGGGAACGCCCAGTAGTGGGAGAGGAAGATCGCGCCCCAGCCGTCCGCCACCTGGCCGCAGCGGTTTTCCACCCGGACGCGGACGTGGCAGAGCGTCAGCGTCGCCGCGACCGACGCGCCGAATGTCAGCGCCTCGCGCGCGACCTCATCGGAGAAATATGCTTCTGCCTCGACAATGCGAATATCGCTCTCACGCACTCCACTCACCCCGTACAACCCTCTTTCCTGTCGCCTCATGCCAGGATGGCGTATCGCTCACGGGTGACCGCGTACTGGAGTGGCTGGCCGGAGAAGAAGCGAGCGATCTCGGAGGCAATCGTCACTCCTTGCCGGAACCGTGCCTGCACCGACGCGCCCGCGACGTGGGGCGTGAGGATCACATTTGCCAGTTGCCGGAAGGGGCTGTCGAGCGGGAGCGGCTCGGTATCGAAGACGTCGAGCGCCGCCGCGATGCGGCCCGTGCGCAGTTCCGTCAGCAGCGCCGCCTCATCCACCATCCACGAGCGCGCGGTATTGACGAGGAGCGCGCCATCCCGCATCCGCGCGAACTCCTCCTTGCCGAACATGTGGCGCGTCTCCGGCGTTGACGGCGCGTGGACGGAGATGATCGGACACTGCGCGATGAGATCGTGCAGGGCCGCGCGTCTCACGCCCAGCGTGGTCGCCTGCTCCTCGGAGAGGTACGGATCGTAGACCCAGACCTCGCACTGCAGGGCGCGCATGAGCGCGATGAAATGGCGACCGACGTAACTGGCGCTGATGACGCCGACGCGCTGCCCGCGTAGCTCCATCGGCGTGCCGAATGCCTTCTGCCCCTCCCACTGCGCGCCGTTCTTGAGCGCGTGGTCGTACCGGTGGACGTGGCGCAGGCCAAGCATCACGAGCAGCAGCGCCATCTCCGCGACGGCGGGCGCGATGGCGCCGGCCGCGTGCGTGACGGCGATATCGCGCGCGAACACCGCCTCCGGCAGCATCGCCTTGACGCTCCCCGCCGAGTGCGCGATCAGGCGGAGGCGGTCCGCCGCCTCGAGCACCTCATCGGTGAACGTCGGCGTTCCCCACCCGGTGATAACCGCGTCATATCCGGGTAGCGCCGCCGCCAGTTCGCCGGAGGTCAACCTGCGGTCGTCGTCGCGGAAGGTGACGTCCGCGAGGGCGCGGAGTGCGGTGTCGGCGTCCGGTGCGAACAGTTCGCGGTAGAGTTGCGGCGGCAGATTGACAAAGACTTTCGGTCGCTCGCTCATCCTTCGGCATCTCCTTTTCTTGCCCGTATACCGGGCTTATCCGATATATGCGTCCCGCGCTCCCTTCTCCCGTGTGCGGGGAAGGGTCGGGGATGGGGACTATCCCGAAAAGAACCGCGCGAAGTTTTCCGTGCCGATGCGCGCGCGCGCATCGGCGTTGAGGTCGTCGGATGACAGTTTGGCGACGCTTGTTGCGATCATGTGCACGGGCGCGTGCGTGCCGAGCAGCAGACGATCCGCATCGAGCGACGCGAGGGCATCGCGGAGCAGAAAGCCGGACTCCACGAATGATAGTTCCACGCTGACCGTCGGGCACGTGCGATACGCGGTGAGTTCGGCCATGTACGCGCCGCAGATGAGCAGCGGCAGCGCGGCGTGCTCGCCCGCGAGCGCCACGACTGCGGCGGGGGGTACGGCAGGGACGCGCATCAGCGGGTGATGCGATCGCTCATCCTCCATCCGTACCTGCACGCAGAGGCCGATGCGCCGCTCGACGCACTCCCGCGCGAGCGCGGTGACCGCCGGAATATCGAGCGAGTAGTTGTGGTAATTCGGCACAATCTTCACGGCGCGGACCATCGGCCCGCCCGCGTCCAGAGACGCCGCGAAATGATCCTCCCAGCCGGGTAGGGATGGGTCAATGATCGGCACGGCGACCACCGTGAAGCCGGCCGATTGCGTCGCCGCGAGCGCCGCGAAGAGGCGGCAGTTCGCCGTCATCGGCTCCGGGGCGAGCACCGCCTCTGCGGGCGAGAACGCCGCACCGGTGATCTCTGCCGCGCTCAGTCGAGCAATCAGGTCCGTGACGGTGGCGGTGGGTGCGGGGGAAAATGCCCAGTGGCCGACGAAGACGCTCGCGTCATGCATTGGCCCGCTCCCCCACGCGATCCTTCATTTCCAGCAGCCGCGCGGCATTACCGCCGAGGATGAGCGCCTTCTCCGCATCCGCAATGTCCGCGCCCGTCACCCGCGCCTTCTGTGTGGCGTAGTCGCGGATCGGCCAGTCGGAGCCGAAGATCACCCGATGCGCGCCGAGTTCGCTGACCGCGTATTCCACGAGGCCGCCGACCGATTGCGCGCCGGAGGTGTCAACGATCACATTCGGGCAGCGCTTCACGTCGCGCACGCCGCGCCAGCCGCCGCCTGCGAGATGCGCCATGACGATCGTCACGTCCGGATGGCGGCGGGCGAGGTCCGCGATCTCTACCGGGGTGGATTCGTTGTAGGCGTATTCGGTCATCTTGTACCACGCATGGTGCAGTATCGGCACGTTCAATTCAGCGGCGCGGCGCATGATCGGGTCGAGTCGGGCATCGGTCGCGTGGACCGATACCCACAGTTTGATGCCGCAGAGATTCCCCCGCGCGACGCACCGCTCGATCTCCGCAGCGAGGAAGGCGGGATCGTGTGCCGGGTTGAGGTAGCAGAAGCCGGAGTACCAATCCGGGTGCGTGGCGACGATTCGCATCGCGAGGTCGTTGCTCCGCGCCACGCCGTCCGGCGATGGGTCGTAGCCGCCGATATCCACGAGGTTGTGCAGTTGGATCATGTGCTCGATCCCCGCGCGCCGCGCGAGGCGAACGGACGCCGCGATCTCGTCCGGGTCGTAGCGGCAGCCCGGCGAGCGCGTGTGGACGTGGCAGTCAATAATCACGGCGGTAACCCCTCCCCCTGCCGATCAATAGCGGCGGAAACTCTCCGTCACCTCCGTCAAGCGGAGCCGTTTCGGTAGGTCCGGTGTGTGCAGGATGTCTCCGAGTTCGGCGAAGACTTCGCGTGCTGCTGCGGTTGCCTGAGCGATGTCGGCTTCGCTGTGGCGGTAGGTGATGAAGTTGAGGCCGCGCCGCCGCAGGAGCACGCCGCGCGCGGCCATCTCCTGTAGTACGAACCCCCACGCCTGCCGGTCGGTTTCGGGGTCGAGATCGCGGAATGCCATCCCGGTCATCGGGTCGTAGCCCTGTGTCGCGAAGGGGATTTCGGCCGCGCGCGCCGCCTGCTCCAGTCCCGCGCGGAGCGCCGCGCCGCGCGCCCACAACGTCTCGATCACCGGCTCGTCGCGATAGATCTGCATCGTCGCCACGGCGGCGGCGAGCGAGAGCGCTTCACCACCGTAGGTGAGCGAGATGAGCGCGTCCGTGAAGGCGTCCATCACCTCCGCGCGCCCGACAACGGCGGCGAGCGGCATCCCGTTCGCCATTCCCTTGGCGAAGCAGGCCATGTCCGGCGTGACGCCGAAGTATTCCTGCGCGCCACCCTTCGCCATCCGGAAGCCGGTGACGATCTCGTCCATCAGGAAGAGTGCACCGTGCGCGTGCGCCATCTCCCGCGCGGATGGTAGGAAATCCTCCGCAGGCGGCGTGATCGCAATATCGAGGAAGACCGCCGCGACCTTGCCCGCGTGCTCCGCGAGCTTCCGCTCCAGCGAGTCGAGGTCGTTGAAGGTGAAGGAGTCCACCGAACCGCCGAGGCCGTGCGGGATACCGCCGTCGTTGCGTGCGGCATTCCAGACGTCCGGCCAGCCGCGATAGCCGCAATTGAGGATCACCTCGCGCCCGGTGTACCGGCGGGCAACCCGCGCGGCAGCGGCGGTCGCCTCGCCGCCCCCTTTGAAGAACCGTGTCTGCTCGGCGCACGGCACGAGGGCCGCGAGCAGACGCGCCGCCTCGACTTCCAGCGGCGAGAGCAACCCGTAGATGATGCCGCGATCCAGTTGCGCGTGGATCGCCGCGTCCACGCGCGGCTCGCAATAGCCGAGACTGATCGGCCCGAGCGCGGAGACGAAGTCCAGATACGTATTTCCGTCAACATCCGTGACCTGGCTTCCGCGCGCGGAGCGGGCGTAGATCGGGTACGCGCCGAGCGCGAAGGCGGAGGGGCGTTTGCTGTTCGTCTGCGACGCGCCAGGAATGCGCGCCCGTGCCTCCTCATAGAGCACGAGCGATGTGTCGAGGTTCAAGGGTGGTGCGGTCACATTTCCTCCGCCCGTTGGGTTCATACAAGGGTCAGCAGGCGCCGGACGAATGCGTCGTCGTTGAGTGCCGGGTGGGCGCGATGGACGCGGTCGATCTCCGCCATCTGACCGGGGGAGAGGTCCTCCTCCGGGTCGAGACACCAGCGCCCGGCAAGCAACCCCTGCCGCCGCAGCACCTCGTGAATCCCGGCGATGCTGCCGCGAAAATCGTTTGCGACATCGAAGAAGGCGGCGTTCGCGTCGGTGGTCGCGGCCCCGAGGGAGAGCAGCGCGCCGAGATCGGTTCTCCCGTCGCAGCGTGCCCGCCGTATTTCCTCAAGGAGTGTAACCGCGCGCGCTGTCCACACCGCCCAGTGGCCGAGTAGGCCGCCGACAATCGCTTTCTCCACCGTTTGCCCATCCACGTCGAAGCGGAAGGTCGTGAGCAGGTCGGCAACGATGTTGTCGTCGTTGCCGGTGTAGAGGGCGATCGCGTCACGGCGCGAGGATTCGCAGATCGCCCGGACGACATCGAGCGTCCGGTAGCGGTTGAAGGGCGCGATCTTGATCGCCATCACACCGGGGATTTCCGCGCACCGCCGCCAGAAGGCGTGGCCCAGCGGCCTGCCGCCGACGGCGGGTTGCAGGTAAAAGCCGAAGACCGGGATGATCTCCGTGATCCGCTCGATGTGGGCGATCAGCGCGTCGTCGGACCACGCGCTGAGCCCGCCGAGACTGACGAGGCCGAGGTCGTAGCCGAGGCGCGCGGCGGTCTCGGCCTCTGTGACCGCCTGCGCGGTCGGGCCGCAGACGCCGGCAACCGTGATAACGGGTCGGTCCGGTGCGATCTCCCGGACGGTCTCCACGGCGAGACGCAGCACCGGCTCGTACAGTCCCGCCGTGCGGAGCGCGAACTGCGTGGTATGGACGCCAACGGCGATCCCGCCCGCGCCCGCCGCGAGATAGTAGCGCGTCAGCCCCCGCTGCCGCTCGCGATCGAGCATTCGGTTGGCGGTCAACGCGAGGGGGTGCGCCGGGATGACCGCGCCCCGGTGCAGGGCGTGATGGATTGCCGGATCGAGCGCGACTGGCACGGGCATTAGAATCGACCCTCCCGCTCCTGGAAATGGGTCGGCTTATCGAGCGTCGCCCCGCCCGCCCCGATCCAGTGCGCCGTCCACTCGATCATTTGTTGCAGCGTCACTTGCGGATAGCCGAAGTGCCGGAACGTCCGCGATGCATTACTCAGGAGCGCGGTCGGTGATTCTTCCTCCTCGAACTGCGTCGCCCGGTCGAAGTACCCGGCGAACTGCGTGGCAACGGTGCGAATGGAGACGATCTCCGGGCCGGTGATATTCAGGATGCATGGCGGCGAGGCGGCGACGGTGAGGGCGCGCAGGGCGAGCGTATTCGCGTCCCCCTGCCAGATGACGTTCGCGTTGCCCATCGCCAGTGAGACTGGTCGGCCCCCATACACGGCCCGGCCAATGTCGTGGAGCACGCCGTAGCGCAGGTCAATAGCGTAGTTAAGGCGGAGGATCGCCATGGGGGTACCGGAGCGGCGTGAAAAATACTCGAAAAGGCGCTCGCGCCCGAGGCACGATTGCGCGTACTCACCGAGCGGTTCGGGCGGGCAGTCTTCGGTCGCGCCGCCGTGCGTGACGGGCGTCAGCGGGTAGACATTGCCCGTGCTGAAGGCGACGATGCGCGATTGTGCGTACCGCTCCGCGACCCGGCCCGGCAGATAGGTGTTCGTCGCCCACGTCTCGTGCTCGCGGCCCGTCGTGCCGAACTTCATGCCGAGCATGTAGATGACATTTGGTGCGTTCGGCAAGGCGGCGAGGTCATCGGGGTTGAGGAGATCGGCGGCGACCGTTTCAATTCCCGCCGCGTCGAGTGCCGCCCGCGCCTCCCGCGATGAGAAACGCGCGACGGCGATCACGCGGTGGGCGCTACCGCCTTCGATGAGGGCGCGCCGCGCCAGCCGCGCCAGGCTCGGGCCCATCTTGCCCCCGGCGCCGATGATGAGGATGTCGCCGCCCAGCCCGGCGAGGTCCCGCACGAGCGCGGGGGAGGGTGTGGAGAGGGTATCCTCCAGTTGTTGGACATTCTCGATCATCAATACCCCTCCCGCAGGGCGCGAATATTCGCCCCCGCTCAGTTATGACTTCAGCCCGGTCGTGGCGATGCTCTGGACGAGATAGCGTTGGAACAGGAGGAAAATGAGCAGGTTCGGCACGAAACTGATCGCGGCGGCGGCCATGATCGTGCTCGTCGAGGGCGTGAGCGATTGCAGCGTCGCCAGGCCGACGGTCAGCGTGCGCGTGGAATCGCTCTGCGAGACGATGAGCGGCCAGAGGAAGTCGTTCCAGTGCCAGAGGAAGACGAAGATCGCCAGCGTCGCGAGGATCGGCGTCGCCAGCGGCAGGACGATCTGCGCGTAGATGCGGAACTCGGACGCACCATCCAGTTTCGCCGCCTCGATCAGTTCATCCGGGATGCCCATGATGAATTGCCGCAGGAGGAAGACCGCCTGCGCGTTCGCCAGCGTCGGCACGATCAATCCCCAGAGCGTGTCCACGCCGTTCAGTTTGGCGATCAGGATGAAGAGCGGGATGATCGTCGCCTGCGTCGGCACCATCAGCATCGCGATGAACGACCAGAAGAGCGCTTCCTTGCCCCAGAACTTCTTCTTCGCGAAGGCGTATCCGGCCATCGAGGCGAGGAAGAGGACGACCACGACCGAGACGAGCGCGTAGACCAGCGAGTTCGCGATCCAGCGCGCCATCGTCGCGCCCGCGAAGACCTGCCGGAAATTCTCGAGTGTGAACGCCGTGGACCAGAAGATGCGGCGCAGCGTCACGATGCCCGCCGGGCGGAGCGCGAGCAGGATCATGGCGACGAAGGGGAGCGCGGTGATGACGGCGATCAGGACGAGCGGGACGTAGAGGGCATTCCGGAGCATGCCGCGTGCGGGGCGGGTGGCGGGTTCGGCGCTCATTGCTCGCTCCTTCCGATGATCCGTCGCTGCACGAGCGCGATGCACAGGATAATCACGAAGAGGACGACGCCGATCGTGCTCGCGTACCCGAAGTCGAAGAACTTGAAACCCTGGTCATAGAGCATAAAAACGAGTGCGTAGCTGGCGCGGACCGGGCCGCCGCCCGTCATCACGTAGATCGCGTCGAAGACCTGGAATGAGCTGATCGTCTCGATCACGAGCACGAAGAAGATGACGGGCTTGAGCAGCGGCAGCGTGATGCGGACAAAGCGCTGCCAGGCCGTTGCGCCGTCGATCTGCGCCGCTTCCTGATACACCGCAGGGATCGCGCGAAGGCCCGCAAGGAAGATCATCATCGAGTATCCGAGACCCTTCCAGGTCGTCATGAGCGCGAGCGAGACGAGGACGAGCGACTGTCCCTCCAGCCACCCTTTCGGTGTGCCGCCGAAGGCGGTGATGATGCTGTTGAGTAAGCCGCCGTCCGTCTTATAGATCCACTTCCAGATCAACCCGACCATCACCAGGCTCGTGATGTACGGCAGGAAGTAGAGCGCCCGGAAAAAGCCCATGCCGCGCAGTGTCTGATTAATGAGTAAGGCGATCGCAAGCGAGAGGATCGTAATCACGGGAACCGCGATCAACGTAAACGTGCCGGTGACGCGGAGGCTGTGCCAGAAGAGTTGATCGTGGGCGAGGCGCTCGTAGTTCGCGAATCCGAGATACCGCGAGTTGCCGCGCAGGCGGTATTTGTACAGACTCAGGACGAAACTGGCGAGCGCGGGGCCGAGCCGGAAGACGAGGAAGAAGCACGCAACGGGCAGCACGAAAGCAAGCCCGACCCGCGTTTCCCGCGATCGCTGCCACCAGGAGGACCGTCGCGCCGCGATCGCCCTCCCCTCATCCATTCGGGTCGCCCCGGCGTGTCGCGCAACGGACATCGTCTACCCCTGCTTGATGAGGGAGTTGACCGCTTTCTCGCCGTCGGCGAGCGCCTGCTGCGGGCTTTTCTTCCCGAGGAAGGATGCCTGAATCTCCGGCGCGAGGGTGCTGATGACCTGCCGTGCTTTCGGGTGCAACTGCCCGCCGCGCATCATCGGCAGGATCTTCTCGAATTCGCCGAGGATCGGGTCGCTCCCATAGAGCGCGCCGATGGACTTTTTGGTGGGGAAGTAGCTGCCCGGTAGGATGATCTGCTTCGCGACCGTCGGGCTTGTGAGGTATCTGATCCACGCGACACTCGCGTCCTTCGATTTCTGGCTCGAGAAGAGGCCAAACCCTGCCACCGTACCGTAACTGATCTGCTTCTTGTTCTTCAGCGGCGCGCCGATCTTCGTCACGCCCGTTCCCCATTCCTTCGCGAGCCGTTGCGCACCGGAGTTGTCGATCGTCAGCCCCGTTGCGGCTTTGGAGAGGTCGAGGTTGGACTGGCCCTCCGCCGGGCGGGTGATCGCCTCGTTCTTGTCCGTGTACCCTTCGCTGAAGAGCTTCGTGACAAAGGTGAGCGCGTCGAGGCCCTGGGGGCTGTTGAAGGCTGCCGTCCCGTCGTCGTTGAGGATCTTGCCGTCCGCCTGCCAGAGGAGCGGGTAGTACGACAGGTTGAGCGACTGATCGAGCGCGCCCGTGTAGGAAGTGGCGAAGAGCCCCTTCTCCTTGAACTTCGGGGCGACCTGGATCAGTTCGTCCCAGGTGGTCGGGTAGGTGTCGACGCCCGCATCCTTGAAGAGTTTCGTATTGTAGACGATCGTGGTGCTGGTGAGCAGGATCGGGGCGGTGTAGAGCTTCCCCTTGTAGGTGGCGGAGGCGAGCGCGTTTTGCAGGTAGTCGTTCCGCTCCTCGGCGGAGAGGTAGTCGTCCAGCGGCGTCATCGTGCCCGCTTCGACGTGCTGCGCGATCTGATCCTCGTTGATGTAGCAGACGTCCGGTCCCTTGTTCCCCGCGAGGGCGGTGGTCAGCTTGTCATCGCGATTCGCCCACGGCAGCACCTGCACGTCAACCTTCACGCCGGGATTCTGCGTGGTGAAGTCCTTGACGATGCCGCTCCAGAGGGATTCATTCTTGGACTGGTCCTCGCCGAGCAGGGGATAGACCCACATGCTGACGGACCCTGAGACCTTCGCCCCCGACGTGGCCACCGTCGGCGCCGAGGATGCCGCAGTCGTGGCGCCGACGGTCACGGAGCCTGCCGCCCGTGTGGGCGAACCCGCCGTCGGCGCCGCCCCCGTCGCGGAGACCGCGCTCGTTGCGGCGGGCGTCGCGGTGGAGGATGAACCTGACCCGCCGCACGCGGCGAGCAGCGCCGCGCCCGCCGTTGATGCCGCCCCGGCGAGGAACGCCCGCCGCGTGATCGCCGCTGTGCCAGAAGACTTGCCACTCATCGGGTTCCTCCCTACTGCCGTTTCCATACCGCGTACGGATCTTCACGCTGCGGGTGGCCGTGCAGCCACAACGGGCCACCATAACCGCCGGAACGAACGGGCCGCATGCGTAACAGCGGTGCGCCCCTGCCAGTGCGGGCGATGATTCGTTCGAGATCCGGTCAAATACGTTGACAGATACTAGCATATGTGGCATTCTCGTGTCAAGCGGCCGGAAGTGGTCATCATTTCTGCCCGGATTGCGTCCATTTAGTTCGGAAAGAAAACCAAATGGCGGCGCGAAACGCATTCAACCTCGCGACGATGAAGCACATGAATCGCGACATCGTCTTCCAGGTGCTCCGCGAGCACCGGCAGACGACGCGGACCGAGTTGGTGCGACTCTCCGGCCTGAGCAAGGCGACGGTCTCCGAGATCGTGGACGCCTTTCTGCGTGAGGGGTTCATCCGGGAGGTGGGCAAGCAGCAGCCGGCACGGGGGCGCAGCCAGGTCGTGCTGGAGTTCGATCCGATGGCGCGCCTCGTTCTCGGTGCGCAACTCGTCGGGTCCACCTGCACGGTCGTCCTCGCCGACCTCTCGGCGCAGCCGTGGCAACGGGCGACGCGCGCGATCCGGGGCACGGACCCGGCGAGTTTCATCGAGGCAATCAGCGCGGGCGTCGAGGAATTGCGGCCGCTCGCGGACGCGCCGATCCTCGGGCTTGGTGTCGGCACGCCGACTTCGGTCGATCCAACGGGGCGTAAGGTGACACTCTCCGTCCCGTACGGGTGGCACGATGTCCCCCTGGCGGACCTACTCGAGGCGCGTCTCGGGCTGCCGACCCTGATCGCCAACCGCGCGAAGGTCGCGGCGCTCGGGGAAGTGTGGCAGGGCGCGCACGCGGAGGCCGACAATCTTCTCTATATCTACGCGGGCAGCGGCATCATGGCGGGCATGGTGATCAATGGGGCGCTCTACTTCGGCAGTAGCGGCAGCGCGGGCGAATTGGGGCACACCACGGTCCTGCCCGATGGGCTGGTCTGCGGCTGCGGCAACCAGGGGTGCCTGCACACGGTCGCGTCGGAGTCCGCGATCGTGCGGATGGCGCGGGCGCGGGTACGCAAGGCGGACGCACCGACATTCCTCTCCAAGCGCACTGATGGCGTGCTCGGGGAAATCACGCTGCCGCTCGTGCTGGAAGCCGCCGCCGCAGGCGACCCCATTGCGCTGGCGACGATCACGGAGGCCGCGACCTACCTCGGTATCGCGCTCGCGAATGTCGTCAATCTCGTCAACCCGCGCATCGTCGTCATCGGCGGGCCGATCGCGGACATCGGCGATCTGTTCCTCGATCCGATCCGGCGCGAGGTACGTCGGCGCGCGCTCGGGGACGCGCTGCAGGACCTCGCGATCGTCCCGTCGGTTCTCGGGGACGACGCGGGCGCAATCGGCGCGGCGGCGCTCGTCCTGGAGAATCTGGAAGCGATTCCCGGTTCGATCGCGGTCAACGGCTACAGCATGTCGCTATCCGCAGTGATGCCTGCGGTTGCCCCGTAGGCGTGTCTACTCGTCATGTGGAAAGGGGATCGCCATGCTCCGGCTCGGCATCGTTGATTGCGACACCAGCCATGTCTATCAGTTCTCGCGCCGCCTGAATCATACCGGCATTGACCCGGATCAGTGGGTGGACGGTGCGCAGGTCGTCGCCGCAGTGCCGGGTACGTCACGCGTCACTGACCCGGCGCGCGTGCAGGAATATCTCGCCGCGCTCCGCGACGCGGGCGTGCCGCTCGTGGAGCGCCCCGAAGACCTGATTGGCATGGTGGACGCGGTACTCATCGAGTCGAACGAGGGCGCGGTTCACCGCGAGCGCGCGACGCCGTTCATCGCAGCAGGGCTGCCGGTCTTCATTGACAAGCCGCTCGCGTCCACCGCCGCCGATGCACGCGCGCTCGTTGATCTGGCGCGGGAGCGCGGCGTGCCGCTGCTCTCCGCCTCGGCGCTCCGGTTCGTGCCGGAGGTGCGCGCGGTCCGGGAGGGGCGGGTGGTAATCGGGCCACTCGCGGGGGCGGATGTTTATTCGCCCGCACCACTGCACCCCGCGAACCCCGGCCTGCTGCATTACGGCGTGCATGGGGTGGAGATGCTCTATGCGCTCATGGGGCCGGGGTGCCGCGAAGTCTCGTGCATCGCGAATGCGGGTGGCGAAGTCGTGACGGGGCGGTGGGAGGACGGGCGGCTCGGTCTCCTGCGCGGGCTGCGGGCCAGTGCGCGCGGCTACGGCTTCACCGCGTACGGCGCGGACGGCATCCACACCGCGACGGTCAATACCGAGAGCATGTACCGCGATCTCCTCACGGCAATCGTGCCGGTCCTCGCGGGTGGGCCGTCGCCGACGACGCCGGAGGAATTGGTGGGAGTCGTCGCGTTCCAGGAGGCGGCGCTCCAATCGTCGGAGCGTGGCGGCCAGCCGGTCGCGCTCGCACGCTAAGAGTGATGCATGGGGGGTGTTGGATGGCAGATAACCGGATCCGGGCGGCGCTGATCGGCGCGGGGGTATTGGCGAACCGCTACCATTATCCGTCCCTCGCCAGCCTGCCGGATGTCGCGATCGAGGCGGTCTGCGATCTCGTGGAGGAGAAGGCGCGCGCGACAGCGGCGCGCTTCGGGATACCGCACGTGTACACCGATTACCGCCGGATGCTCGCGGAGGTCGAACCGCAGGCCGTCTACGTCATCATGCCGCCGCAATACCTGTACGAGCCCGCCTGCGCGGTGCTGACGCAGGGGCGGCACCTCTTTGTCGAGAAGCCGCTGTCGCTGACGACGACACAGGCGCGGATGCTCGCGTATCTGGCGGGTGTCCACGGCTGTCTGACGATGGTCGGCTTCCAGCGCCGACATATTCCGGCGGCAACCACCCTCCGCCAGCGCGTCGAGGCGCGCGGCCCGATCCACTTCGCTGAGGTGTCGTTCCTGAAGAGCACGCCGAACGTGGCGGCACCGGCGGGTTTCTATGACGGTGCCATCGACCCCCTCACGTCGGACGGCATCCATGCCGTCGACAACCTGCGCTGGCTCTGCGGCGGCGAGGCGGAAGACATCCGGGCGGATGTCCGTCAGCGGTACGTACCCGGCCCGATTCCCAACGCGTACTTTGCTTCGGTTGCGTTCTCGACCGGTGCGGTCGGTACCGTCCACTACAATGCGACGACCGGTCGGCGTATCTTTCGCGTCGAGTTCCACGGCCCGAATATCACCGCGTATGTTGATGCAGATCGCGAGAGTTTCCTGGTCGCGGACGATGGGAACCCCGAAGTCGCCCCATCCTCGGCCTTCGCGCATGCATCGCTCCGCGTCGAGGGCCTGCAGCCGCAGCATTGGCTCGGCTTTTGGCACGAGCACCGCCACTTCGTCGACTGCATTCGCGCAGGGACGCAGCCCTCGTCGCACTTCGCGGATGCCGTGAAGTCGATGGAGCTGGTTGACCGTATTCTCGACATCGCCAATCGCGCGGTCTAGCGGAAGAGATTAACGAGCGGCCTGACGCTTGGGTCCTTTTTCAGAGCAGTATCGCGAGTGCGGGAGACCCCCTCCCTTGACGGGCTGTGCGGAGGGGAATGCCCTTCTTCACGCCCTTGCCCTGCTGGGCACCTTTCGAGTGCCGTCGTGTCACCGTCATGTTCCGCTCGCCGAATGCCAGGTCGGCGACGTCGAGGACGACGAGTTCGGAGCGGAACGCGCTCGTGAGGCAAGCCAGGCTGGGAGGGATCGTGGGTCTCGCTGATCGCGCTGCGGCAGCCTTTCGGAAACGCCTGTCCGTCACTCGTACTGCGATGGGCGGCCTGGGGCAGCGCGTCGTGCCACCGATTGCGCAAGCGGTGGCAGCCGTGCGCCGCAGAATGGGCAGTAGCGGATCGGCCAGTAGCGCAATGCGGGCTGGCCGACGCTCACCGTCTCGTGGTCGGTGCCGTAGAGGAGCCAGCCCGTCGGCCCGTCCATCGGATTCGCGAACGTCACCTCGTATGCGGACCGGAATTCATCGCAGCAGCAATCGAAAGGGACACCGGTGTCGTCCGTGCGGCCCCTCACAGCAGCGACGCGGCTGGCGGGGCAGGAATCCCGAATAACCCCAGCGCGTTGCCGCCCAGCACCTTCCGGCACGCCTCCTCGCCTTTCAGCGCCGCCGCGACGCGCCCGGGTGGATCGAAATGCGCGTTCGGCCACCGCGAGCCGTACAGCAGCCGGTCGATTCCGCACGAGACGCGGATCAGATCGTCGAGATCGCGCGGATCGTCGGTACACTCCAATGGATACGTCCCGACCCAGATTTGGCGGCGGATGGCGAGGCTGACCCGGTCGTCGTAGAAGGGGACGTCGCGCCGGTTCTCGTTGTATTCCTTGTCCAGGCGGAGGAGCAGGTGGGCAAGCCACGACATACCGCCGCCGAGGAAGGCGAGGCGCAACCCCGGGAAACGCGCGAGGACGCCGGTGCCGACGAGGTGCGTCA
>JBBSII010000021.1:0-16144 GCA_038232175.1 Thermomicrobiales bacterium | reverse complement strand
GCCGAGTTGCTCGGTCATCGCGCGGGTGACGCTGTTGCCGCGCGTCGCAGGGTAGGCGTCCCATGCCCGCTCCGCCGCGCCGACGAGTGGCTCGTGCTCCGTCCGCAGCCCGTAGACGAGGGCGAAGGGGAGAACGACGTTGGTAGTACCCCACGGAACCGTGGTCAGGCAGCATGGGCACCCTCCCGCAGCCAACGCGGCGGTCGTCCGCGCCGTTTGATTGCCGGTAACGGCACGTGGTAAGTCAGCAGTTCGGCCATCGTCCAGCGGTGATCCGTCAGCCCCGCTGCCTGCGCGGGCGTCTGTCCCGCCACGCTGCGGTGTGCGCTGACGAAGGTGTCGACTGTCCCGACCAGCTACATCCCGCACCCCAACGTCGCGACCCGGCGAACCGTCGCGCGCCCCCGCCGCACCGGCACCGCCAGCCGCGCCCGGCACGTCGCGTTAAGCCGCTCGATGTACGCCGTGTTGATCGCCGCCGTCGCCTTGCCTTGCGTCGCGAGCGACACCGCCGCCACTGACGCCGCGCTGCCCCGCACGATCCGCCGCTCCACCGCCCGCACCCGCCGCCTGGCATACCGCTTGATCGCCTGCGCGATCTGCACCCCTGCGGGCAGCGCCAGCCGGGGGCGTCCGCGTCGCCCGCTCCGCACCGCCTGCCGGAAGCGCCGCACCGCCTGGCGCGGATAACTGACCAACCCATCCGTGCGCAGCAGTACGCGTGCGACCGACCCGCACGCCGCGACCCGCGTGAGCACGGCACCGATCAGCGTGCGATCCCGCGTCGCGCTCACCACCCCGCCCGGCCAGAGCCGACTGCTGACGCTGATCGCCATCGCCAGCCATGCTGCCCAGAGGGCGCCCGCCCGCCGACGATCCGCACGCGCAGTTCGTCCGCTTGCACCTGCCCGAGTGTCACCTGCCCCGCTTCGACGCGCTGCTGATGCACCCGCCGGCACTGCCGTCCCGCCCGTCGCTGCCAGTCCGCCACCGTCCGCCCGTCCAATCCGAAGGCGGCGACAATCGCCTGGATGGGACAACCGAAGGCGAGCAGCGTGGCGACGGTGATGACGAGTGCCTGCGGGTGATGGAGACGGTAGAAGGGGGTATCCTTCGTGGCGCTGAACGTCTTGCCACACCGTTCGCACCGATACCGCCGTTCGCGCCGCGAGTGGATGACGATCTGACCGGCACCGGCACGAGCGTAGACCCAACACCGGGGATTGTGGCACACTTGTTCCTGCGGGTTCATGCGACTCCTCCTGCTGACCTCGAACACCAGCAAGACTGCCGCAGAACCCGTTCCCTTTCAACTCCCGCACCGTCCACGGTTCACTGGGGTGCTACCGCTCTCTTCACCCGCTGCGTTTTTACCCCTGTTCCCTCAATTGGACCACCGCTATTGGGGCGAATAATGTCACGGTACACCGGTATGGCGCTTGTGCACGCATCGCCAATATCGGCCTTCCATCATCGCCATTTTGGGTGAGCATTCATCCATGGCCAGCGTTTATGACGAGCGGGTGCCTGCGGCGGGCGGCACTTGTAGACAACCGTCGCGCCGACGAGGCAGACGATGCCCAGACCGTAACCCTAAAACAGCGACCCGCCGTCTCCGCGTGTCCCAAAGGGTCCGATTGGCCAGTTGAACCCGTCGCACATTATTGCATCGATCTGCTCTTTGGTGGCGAGTCCCTGCTCGACGATCGTCCGCGCCTCATCGCGGACCTTTGCATTGATTCGATTGCCGACGAAACCCCAGTGGAGGGGGTCGTCCTTCACCACTTGCGCGTTCTTGCCGCAGCGTCGGGCCATCGCAACGATCGTGTCGCGGAGTTCCGGGTCGGTTTCCGGGTGGACGACAATCTCGGCGAGGCGCATGACCGAGCACGGCTGGAACCAGTGCCAGCCAAGCACGCGCTCCGGTTGCTGCGTGGCGAAGGCGAGCGCAGTGATCGGCAAGCCCGCAGTGTTCGATGTGAGGATTGCATGAGACGGGACAAGCGTGTCCATTTCGCGGAAGATCTTCATCTTTAGCATCAGATCTTCGAAGACGACCTCGATTGCCATATCGACTTCTGCGCAGGCAAACGCCAGATCGGTCGTCGTCGTGATGCGCGCAATAGCCGCATCCGCCTCACTAGCCGTCAGTTTGCCACGCTCGACGCCACGCCGCAGGCCGAAGCGGTGGTTTTCGATACGGTCCAACGCGGCAGGCAATGCATCCGCACGTATATCGTGCAGACGGACATCGTATCCGCTGGCCGCGAAGGCTTGCGCAATCTGCGTCCCCATCACGCCTGCTCCGATGACCGCGACCGTCTTAATATCCATGTCCCCTCTTCCCCGCATAATCATGTGGACGATAAATTGGGCGTAAAGATCGGCAGCGGCGGCTCTCCGTCCCGCTCTCGCCACATGAGGCGCACCTCGTCGCCGATCTGCGTCTCGCCCCCGACGATATTCGTCAGCAGGCGTGGCCCTTCGTCCAGTTCGACCAGTGCGGCGGTATATGGCGGCGTGAAATCCGGTGCGATCTGGATGTGTACGGTCGTTTGTGCGTAGATCGTGCCACCGCCTGCTACTTGCACCCACACAATATTGTCGGACTGGCAAGCCAGGCAGTACGGACGAGGGTAGAACTGGTGGTGCCCGCATGCCGCGCATCGTTGCACAACCAACTCATGCCGCGTGGCGGCCTCCCAAAATGGTGCGCTCAGCGCATCGCCGTAGTTGGCCAATGTTCCGCCCTCAATCCTTCGCGAGGACCACCGTCCCCGCAGTAGACATCATGCCGCCGACGCCGTGCGCGACGCCGATCTTCGCATTCGCGACTTGGCGCTCGCCCGCCTCGCCACGCAATTGCCGCACGGCCTCCACGAGCAGCAGCAGCCCGAGCGCGCCCGGATGGTTGTAGGAGAGCCCACCGCCGGAGGTCAGCGCGGGCAGCGCGCCACCCGGCGCCAGGCGCCCGCCAGACACGAAGGGACCGCCCTCACCCTTTGCACAGAAGCCAAGGTCCTCCAATGCCATCAGGACGGTGATCGTGAACGAGTCGTACGGCTCGATGAGATCGACATCGGCGGGCGCGATTCCTGCCATCGTGAACGCTTCTCGACCGGAGACCGCACCGGCGGAGACGGCGAGATCCGGCATCTGCGCGATGTGCCAGTGCGTGTGGCTCTCGCCCGCGCCGATGACGCGAACCGGCCTCTTCGCGCCATCCCGCGCACGCGCCGCGTTTGTCAGGATCAGTGCGCCGCCACCATCGGTGACGAGGCAGCAATCGTCGCGATGGAGCGGCGTGGCGATCATCCGGGAAGAGAGGACATCGCCGATTGTCAGGGGCTCGCGCCTGAAGGCCTTCGGGTTCAACTGCGCCCACCGACGGGCGGCGACGGCGATCTCCGCCAACTGCTCGGAGGTTGTGCCGAACTCGTGCATGTGCCGCGCGGCGATCATCGCATAGTGGCCAATCGGCATCGGCAGGCCGTACGGCGTTTGGAACTGCGCGGCGAGCGAGGTCGGATCGCTGTTGGTCGTCATGGTGCGGTTGCGCTTGGTTCGCTGGCGGGAGGCATAGGCGATCAGTGCAACCTCGCACCGGCCCGCCGCGATCGCGACCATCGCGTGATGGACGAACGCCTCGAATGCCGCCCCGCCGAGATCGGACGAATCAGCGTAGCGCGGCTGGATGCCGAGGTATTCCGCCACCTGCACCGAGCCCTCTTCGCCCATGTAGTTGACGAAAACGGCGTCCACGTCCCTGAGGGTCATACCAGCTTCGGCTAGCGCCTCTCGCGCGGCGAGGGCGATCATCGAGAACTCGGTCTGGTCGTAGACCTCCCCTAGCGGCGTCTCGGCCACGCCCGCGATGTAGACAGGGTGCTTGCTCAAGTCAAGCACGGCTGCGCTCCCCTACGGCGTCCTTCAGGCGGACGATGCTTGGCCAGTTCCCCACAGCGCGTTCCGTTGCCATCGTGGACCGCCGGATTTTCCCAGTGTCGTCGCGCGGCAAGGCGTCCACGAATTCGTACGACTTCGGCACTTTGTATGCCGCAAGCCGCTCGCGGCAGTGTATATCCAGCTCTCGGAGGTCGTGCGGACTTGTCACGTCACGCGGCTGGACTACCGCGTGGACGGTCTTCCCCCAATCATCGTCCGGGATGCCGATCACGGCGACATCGGCTACGGTTGGATGTTCCGTGAGGGCGGCCTCAACCTCGGCTGGGTAGATGTTCGCGCCTCCGGAGATGATGAGATCGACACGACGGTCGGCGAGGAAGAGGTATCCTTCTTCGTCCACCCAGCCCATATCGCCGACGCTCATGAAGCCGTCCGGCGAGGTTCTAACCGGGGGGGAGCCGATGTAATAATACGTTGGATCGGACTTGCGCAGCCGAAAGAAGATCTCGCCCACCTCTCCTTGCGGTACTTCGCTAAACTCCTCGTCGAGGATGCGCATCTCACAATCCTCCGGCGGGCGGCCCACGCTGCCGGGATGGAGGAGCCATTCATCGCCGCGGATGGTCGTGTGTCCAATCGCCTCCGTCGAGCCGAACCCCTCGTACAACTTCTCGCCGCCGATCAGGTCGATCCATGCGCGCTTCAGCCACGGCGGGCAGGGCGCGGCGGTCTGGAAAATACCTTCGATGCTCGAGAAATCACGTTCTCTCCCGCCCGGCTCGTCAAGGATGCGCTTCATCATCGTTGGGGCGAGGAAAGCGAAATTGACACGGTGTCCCTCGATCAGATCTATCGCCCGCGCGGCGTTGAAGCGTTCCATCAGGACGAGCGTATGATCCTCGAACAGCCCCATGTGCCCCCAACTGAAGGGCGAATTATGGTAGAGCGGCCCGGCGATCAACTGCACCTGTCCGGGGCGGAGGCCTGCATTGCCCAGCACGCCGAAATCCAGCGGCACTTTCGCCAGTGGGTTCGGATCCACGATGATCTTGGAGCGGCCCGTCGAGCCACCGGAGCCTATGGACTTGCCGGGGTGAGGGATGCGATCGGGGTGCGGCGTGTCCGCATATGCATCTGCACTCGCGAGGTCCGCTGTCGTGAGCAGCGGGAACGCCACATCCTCCCAATTCGCAACGACGACGGCGGGTGTGCCGACTTCAAGGATCTGGTCCCGCTCACGCGCCGGAAGCGACGAACGCATCGGCAGGACTAAAGCGCCGAGTTTCCAGGTGGCGAACGTCGCAACGTAGTGCTCCGGCCAGTTCGGCAGCCCGACGACGACCATCGCTCGCCCGTTCACACCTCGCTCTTCGAGCAGCCGGGCGACGCGGTTCGAGGCGCGGTCGAGTTCTCCCCACGTCATTGTGCGCCCCGGCCCCTCTACCGGAGCGAAGATGATCGCGGCCTTATTCGGATGCTCGGCGGCGAGCATCGAGAGCCTGCGCCCGTAGGAAATCGGTTCGTTCGTCTCCTCCGCCACGTTCGTCCCTCCCTCGAACCTCTCGCTCGGCACCTTCCCATGATAGGGAATATGACTGATCCTGTCGATCCGGATGCGCTTCTCCCAATACCCCGATGTATAAGGCTCCTCTTAGGGAGGGGCGGATGTATAGAGCCGCCTTGACCAATGAAAATCGTCGATACCTACCGGGGTGATCAGATGGCCCGGCAATGCGCGGTCGAGCGCGCCCAGCGTCCAACGCCCCTCTGTCTCCAGCTTGTGCAGGATCGGCGGCATTGCGGAGACGACCGACTGATTACCTGTGATGTGGAAGACCTGAGCCGTTGCCGAACAGTCCGCCGCGATGAGCCAGGCAATCAGCGGCGAGACGTTCGCCGGATCGTAGTAGTCGAACCCGGTTTCGGGCGCGCGCAGAGCATCGTCCGTCCCCGGCATCGTCATCGCGATCCGCGTTCGCCCGCCCGGCGAAACGACGTTGGAGCGCACGCCATATCGCCCACCCTCTAACGCCGCGACGCGCGAGAGAGCCAGCACGCCGAGTTTCGCCGTCGAGTAGTTCGCTTGCCCGAAGTTACCGGCCAATCCGGAGATCGAACTCGTATGGACGATGGAGGCTTCGATGGATTTCCCCGCGCGGGACTGTGCGCGCCAGTAGGCGAACGCGTGGCGGGTCGGCGCTGCGTGCCCCTTAAGGTGCACGCGGATCACATCGTCCCATTCGCGCTCGCTCATGTTGGCGAGCGTCCGGTCCCGCACGATGCCCGCGTTGTTCACGAGTCCGTCCAGATCCCCGAACGTCTCGATAGCGAGCCGGATCATCGCGCCCGCATCGTCCCAATTCGCGACGTCGTGGCCGCTAGCAACAGCGGCACCTCCCATCGCCCGTATTTCCTCGGTTACCTCTATGGCAGGCGAAACGTCCGCGCCCTCGCCGTGGACAGTTGCGCCGAGATCATTGACGACAATCTTGGCACCCTCGGCGGCGAGGAAAAGTGCATGAGCGCGCCCGAGGCCCCGTCCCGCACCGGTGACGATCACCACCTGCCCAGCTAACCGCCCCATCATTCCCTCCGCGCAATCCGGCGTGCCGCAAACGTCACTCAACGACCCCGCACCATTCCAGCACGAAGCCACCGATCACCTTCGCGGTCGGAACGAGCGAGGTGAGGTCGAGCCATTCGTCTGCGGCGTGGCCGTTCGCGCCCGTCGCGCCGTAGCAACCCGCGGGTATGCCGACGAAGTTGTAGTAGCGCATGTCGTTGATCGAGGTGCCGACGATCTTCGGCATCGGCGTCCCGATCACACGGCGGTGCCAAGTCCCTAATGTCTGCACGGACGGTTCGTCAAGTGACACGATCGATCCGCTGCTCTGAAAGCCGTCATAGGTCACGATCGGTGGATGCGCTCGGAGCCAGTCGTCCTGCGCCGCCGCTTCGCATACCGCGTCTTCGATCAGCGCATGCATCTCCATGGCAGTCCGGCCCGGGAAAAAGCTTAGGCGACAGTGCATCTCGCATGAGCCGGGGACGGTGCTCGGCCAGTCACCGCCGCGAATCACGCCGATATTCAGGTTAATGGGGTGCTCGATATCCTGCCACGCGGGGTGAATGTCCTCGTTCAGTCGCCGCTCCAAGGCGCGCAGCCCCTGCATGATTGGCACCATCTTCTCGATGGCATTGACGCCCTGCGTAGCGATCATCGCATGCGCCGATTTTCCCATAACGCTTACACGGAACCAGAGCACGCCGAGGTGTGCCCAAGTGAAGCGGAAGCACTCCGGCTCCGTCACCAGTGCGGCATTCGCGTGGTAACGACGGCACATGTCCAGTGAGCCGACCCCGGTACACTCCTCCTCGATCACACTCTGGATTGTCAGGTCACCGTTCAACGCGATGCCCAGGTCACGGATGAGGCGAGCGAGGAAGAGGTTGATCGCGATCCCGCTCTTCATGTCGTAGGCACCCCGCCCGTACATCCGGTCACCGACGATCTCCGCGCCCCACGGGTCGAAGGTCCAGGCAGAGATCGGTTCCGGGCTGACGATGTCGATATGTCCATTCAGGATCAGCGACCGCCCACCGCCCGCGCCCGTCGCGATTCCCGCAACGTTCGGCCGGCCCACAAACGGCACGCCGCTATCACCGCCCTCGGGGAGCGTGCGCAGGTGTTCATCGAGGTCCCACGACTCGACCGACAGGCCAGAGCCCGCCATGTGGTCGGCGACGTACGCTTGTGCGGCCGCTTCGTGTCCGAGGAGGCTCGGTCGCCGTACCAGTTCGGCGACAAGTTCGGTGAGCTCATCCTGCCGCTCCTCGATCGCCGCCCACAGCCGCTCAATCACCGGTGTCATTTCACCCCCCTTTTTGCCACACCTATAAAGAGCGCGCCGGGGATTGAGGGGATAGACAAGTGGGATACTCCCGGATTCATCGCGCCCTCACTCCATCCTTCTTTCACTCTTGCATCTTCATCCCTGTCTCTGTGTTCGCTCGCACTTCTACTCCGCGCGCGCGCGCGGATCGAGGACATCGCGGATGCCGTCGCCGAGGATGTTGAACGAAAATACGGCCAGCATGATTGCGATGCCGGGGAAGATGCTCATCCACGGGGCGGTTTCGAGGAAGGAGCGCCCCTCGGCCAGCATCGTCCCCCACGATGGGTTCGGCGGCTGGGTGCCGAGGCCGAGGAAACTGAGGGATGCCTCGATCAGGATTGCATTCGAGAAGGTGATCGTGCCCTGCACAATCAAGGGCGAAAGGATGCTCGGGAAAACATGCCGGAAGATGATCCGAGGTGTGGACGCGCCGAGGACACGTGCCGCCTCGACATATTCCTTGTCACGCTCCGCGAGGGTCGAGCCCCGAATGATTCGCCCGAAGAGCGGCACGTAGACGACCGCTAGGGCAATCACCGCGTTCTTCACGCTCGGGCCGAGCATCGCGGCGATAGCGATGGCGAGCAGCAGGGCGGGGAAGGAGAAAAGAATGTCCATCAGGCGGCCAGCGAGCGTGTCCACCAAGCCACCGAAATACCCGCTGACGAGGCCGAGCGCCACGCCGACTATCGCAGCGAGCGATGTGCTGACGAGCGCAACGAGCAGGCTTGTCCGACTGGCGTAGATAACGCGGCTGAGTACATCGCGCCCGAAGCGATCTGTGCCGAAGTAGTAAAGGGAGGATGGCCGCTGCAAGGCCGCGCGGACATTGTTCGCGATTGGATTGTACGGCGCGAGCAACGGCGCGAAAATCGCGACGAGCACGACGAGCACGCACATCACGAGGCCAGCGATAACGAGGCGATTGCGCGTCAGCGTGCGGACGCTGCGCTGCCACTCGCTGCGGTGCTTCGCGATCGGGAGCGGCGCGGCCGCAATCGTCGCCATCGCTAACGGTACCTGATGCGCGGGTCGAGGTAGCCGTAGAGAACGTCCACCACCAGATTGGTCAGCATGAAAATCGCGGCGATGACGAGGATGGTGCCCTGGACGACCGGGTAATCCCGCTGATAGACCGCGTCGAGCACGAGACGCCCCGCGCCGGGGAGCGTGAAGACCTGCTCGGTCACCACCGCGCCGCCGAGCAGGTAGCCGACCTGCGCGCCGATCACGGTGACGATTGGAATCAGTGCGTTCCGCAGGGCGTGCCGCAGGATGACGGGCCGTTCGGCGAGGCCCTTAGCGCGCGCGGTGCGCACGTAATCGTTGCGCATCACATCGAGGAGCGCAGCGCGCGTCAACCGCATCACCTGAGCGGAGACGACCGTGCCGAGTACGACCGCTGGGATGGCGAATTGCTTGAGATTGCCCACTGGATCATTCTTAAGCGATACATACTCCACGGGCGGGACCCAATGCACCCAGAGCGAGAGGGCGAGCAAAATCATCGCCGCCTGCCAGAAGATCGGGATGGAGAGGCTGAAGAGGCTGGCGATACGGATGACATGATCGAGCGGGCTGTTCTCTCGGATCGCGGAGAGGATGCCGAAGGGGAGGGCGACGAGCAGCGAGATGACCAGCGCGAGGCCCGCAAGCTCCGCCGTCACCTCCATTCGTCTGGCGATTAGCTGACTGACCGGGACGCCGGAGCGCCAACTCGAGCCGAGGTCGCCGTGTAGCGCCCCGGCGAGCCAATGCACATACTGGACGGGCAGCGGCTTATCCAGCCCGAAAAGCGCGCGTGCCGCCGCCTTCGCCTCCGGTGGCACGCCGCTGCTGTCCGCGCCGAACAGCTGATCTACGACTGTGCCAGGCACCAGTTGCAGCATCAGGAAAACGAGGATCGAGACACCGAGCAGCGTCGGCAGCAGGGAGAGCGTACGTGCGACGATATACTTACGCATGCGGTTTTCTCCGTCCCGCTATCTATGAGCCGTGTAGGCTTCGGCCTGAGACGCAAATGTAGCCTAGATTCTACGCGACCGAGCGACAATGTCTAACGTTCTAGCCAGGCACTGACTAGCCCCGGTAGGAAGGACGACGGGTTCGGCACGTATCCCTTGACGGACTTCTTCATCACTTCCGCGAGATCGGGCGCGAAGAGCCAGATTTGCGGCGCCTTGTCAATGAGCACCATCTGGACTTTGTTGTAGATCTCCTTGCGCTTCGCGAGATCGAGTGACGCTCGACCTTGTGCGAGGAGATCATCCACCTCGGCGTCGCTCCAGTTATTGTTGTTCGCTCCCTTCGAGCCGAGCCGACCGGTGAGGAGCGTGTCCGGGTCCGGGTTGCCCGCCGTGCCGTTCATCGTCGTCGTGAAGGTATGGTCGTTGAAGCCCTTGATCCAGACACCGTACTCGACCTGCTTTATCGTTAGGTCAATGCCAATCTTCTTCAGCTGATCGGCGACGACCTGGCCCTCATTGATGTTGACCGGGGACGCGACGATCACCTGGAGTTCCGACTTGAAACCGTTCGGCAGACCAGCCTTCGCCAGCAGGTCTTTGGCCTTCGCGAGATCCGGCTTGAACTGCGGGATGGTCGAAGCATCGAGCGCGAAATCCTTCAGCGCGGGCGGAATCGGCGCAGTCAGGCTGCCAACACCCGCGATCGCGGCTTGGAGAACCTCGCGACGGTCCACCGCCCACGAGATTGCCTGGCGCACTTCCAGCTTGCCGAACGGCTCCTTCGTGTGATCCATGTTCATGTACTGCATGCCCTCACCGGGGATACGGATCGCGGTGAGATTCGAGACATCCTTCAGTTGATCGTAGTTCTTAAGGTCTTGCAGCGAATACAGATCCACATTGCCGCTGCGCAACTGTGAGATGACGGAGGTTTCCTCCGGAATCACTTGGTACGTGATCCCGTCGAGGTATGGCAGGTCCTTGATGTAGTAGTTCGGATTGCGCTTCAGTTTGACCGCCTGCCCCTGATCCCAGACATCAAGCATGAATGGCCCGCTCCCACCATCACCCTTGTCAAGCCGACCACCACCCTTGTCAACTTCCTCCTTCGCGACGATGGCGGCATATGAGGAGGCGAGACTGGCGAGCATCGCGGCATCCGGCCCCTTGAGATTGAGCTTGACGGTGTACGGGTCCGGCGTGTCGATCGTGTCAATGCTGCTAATGAACCCTCGCCCATAGGACGTCGGCTCGAGGATCCGTTCGAGGGAGTATTTCACGTCCGTCGCAACGAGTTCGCGACCGTTGTGGAACTTGACACCCTTGCGCAAAAAGAAGGTGTACGTTTTCGCGTCCGGTGCGACATCCCACTTTTCGGCCAGGTCCGGCTGGATTTTCAGATCCTTATCCGCTTGGACGAGGTAACTGTACATGAGTTGCGTGCGTAGGGCACGGCCCGTCGCGGCGTCCTTATGCGGTTCCAGGCTGGGTGCGTCCGTTGTATTCCCGACGACGAGGATGCCACCCCGCTTCGGCGTGCCGGCAGCAGGTGCGACGGATGAACCCGCGGCGGCGGTTGGCTGGGTCGTCCCTGATCCGGTCGCGACGGTTGGGACCGCCGTGCCTGCCCCCGATCCGGTCGTCGCCTTCGGAACTTCGGTCGGCGGATTTGGTGGCGCGCCACCTCCGCCGCACGCAGCAAGGAGGGCGCCCGCTGTTGCGGCACTAGCGGTAGCAAGCGCCGCCTTCAGCGCATCTCGCCGACTGATATGCGGTTGCGATTCACTTCGAGCCTGCCTGGTGAGCGTGCCAGATCGTTCCACGCCGTACCTCCTTGTTTCACGCCACGGGGTCCTCTCGACATTTCGGGGTTTCAGAATCCCCATCATCGCAAAGTGCGCGTTGCTGTCGTTCCCCGGTACGAGCCAACAAGTCGGCTCGTATTGTCTCTATCCTCTGCATTGTGACACGCGAAGTCTAGCAGTGGCCTCGCACGGTTGCAACACAGGCCCGCTTCGTGGATTTTTGAAGCATGATAAATCGATGTCGTATTGGTAGTCATGGCACTGACCCTTTCGGTTGTATTCGTAAGCTTCTGTTGATGGTGGACCCGCTCGTCACGGCGGCCATTGTCCTCCATGATCGCAGATGATATCCAGCCGGAGGGCGGGCCCGCTACATCGCAGCGAGTTTCGAACGAAGCGCAAGCTGCCCCGATGGAGTCGTCTTTTCGTGCGACGGCTGGTAAATTGCTACGTTAGATGCGCTAACACGGCGGACTCCCGTACATAGGTGTGCCCGGTGTGCGTTGGCGCGTACCCGCCTTCTGGGGTGATATGTCGGTTTGATGGAGGGTATCAATGCGTCGAGGCCATCGCCGCTACCGTTGCGCGTCGCTCCTGCTCGTCGTCCTGCTAGTCGGATGCGGCGGCTCCAAGGCGGACTCGACCGCCCCTTCCGACGCCGCGCGCGCCCCAGTGGCGGCCACGTCGGCCCCCTTCCGTCCATCTCCCACGGCCTCACGCGTTGCATTGCCCACCGTCTCGACGCGGACGGACGTGCCGACGAAGGCCTACGAGACCCTCCGCTACGTCGAGACGCACAACGGCGACCCGCCGTCGGGCTACGTGGGCGGGACAACCTTCGAAAATCGCGAGCGGCGGTTGCCGGCGGGTCACTACAAGGAATATGATGTGGATCCGCGGGTGCCGGGCGGACGAAACGCGGACCGGCTCGTGATCGAACAGGATAGTGGCAGGGCATACTACACCGCCGATCACTACGACACATTCATCCCTCTCTCGTCAGGGCGGTGAACCATGGCACTACAATGGGACGGATGGAACACGCTTCTCACCCCGCGCCCCCCGTGGGCGCATCTCGTCCGCGCGACGGCGCGGGACCTCGAGGTCGCGCTCCGTGACGGCGCGCCTGCGAATGTCGGCGCGGTCGTCCGCATGCTGCGCGGCGATCGCTGCGCCACGAAGCGCGGCCTGTTGCAGGAGTGGGGCGCGGCGCTCCAATTCCCCTACTATTTCGGCGGGAACTGGGATGCCTTCGAGGAGTGCGTCAACGATCTGGGGTGGCTGCCCGCGCGGAGCTATGTTCTCGCCGTGACCCGCGCGGAGAATCTCTTGAGCGAGGGCGACGACTTCGTCACGCTCCTCCACATCCTTGACGCCGCGGCGACGCGCTGGGCGGGCGGAGCAGGGCCCGGGTCAGACCACCCTGGCCTGCCCATCTCTCTCCATGTGATATTTCAATCCGAACAGAAAAAGGAAGCCGAGACGCGCTGCCGCTTTGACGACGTCGGGATCGCGCTGGGGGCGTTGCACCTGCCGGCGCCATGACCAGGCGATGTCCGCGATGACATCATAAGGAATGCAGACTGGTCGCTGGGGCGGGGTCCGATGTGTCGGGCCGCTCCGGGGTCGCCCGATGTAGCGGGCCCGGCGGCAGGGCCGACTCCATCAGGGCGTTGAGCGCCACGCCGAACGCCAGCCACCGCACCGCCTCCACCGCCACCAGCACCTCGTTGTGCCGCGCCTCCCCTCCTGCCTCCCGCACCTCCGCCAGCGGGTAGACGACCAGCACCAGGAGTACGAGCGGCGGCACACCGAACAGCGCCACGCGGGCAAGGCTCGGCAGCCGGTGGAGGTCGAGCAGGTGGTAGCCCGCGCCGATGAGGCTGGCGGCGACCAGGAAGAGCGGCCAGCCCAGCAGGAGCCGCCAGCCGCTGCCCACCCCGGTCGAGGCGAGTACCCCCGCGTGGCCGGAGAAGCGGAATACAAAGCGTACGAGACCAAGCGCGCCGTTCGTGGCGAGCAGTGCCATCATCCCCGCCAGCACACCGAGCGCCACCGCGCGCTCCTCGCGCAGCGCCGCCCGCGCCTCGCGAGCCACATAGACGAGGGCAGCGAGGGCGATGAGGGAGCAGAGTGCCCCGACGGGTAGTGCGAGGTGCTCGAAAGCGGCGAGGGCGGCGGGGCCGGCGAAGACGCCCACGAGCGTGAAGGCGAGGATGTAGAGGAAGCTACCCACGGCGAGGGCGGGCAAGAAGAAGATATACGGCCCACCGAGCACCCCGGCGGCGATTGGGGTGACGACGCGCAGGCCAGGGATGAGGCGCCCCATGACGACGGAGAGGAAGCTGCGGCGGGCGAGTCGCGCCTCGACGGCGGCCAGCCGCCCCGGCGTGAGGTGGATGAACCGCCCGTAGCGTTCGACGAAGGGGCGGCCGACGCGGCGACTGGCAACGAAGAGGCCGGAGGCGCCCGCGAGGGTGGCGAGCGTCATGACGGGGAGGACGATCCAGAGGTGCTGGCGATGCTGGGCGACCTCTACCCCGGCGAGAAGCATCACGAGGTCCGAGGGGACGGGACTCGGGACGCCGAGTTCCTCGACGAAGATGAGGGCAGCGATGACGAGGAGTGTGTGGGACGCGAGGAGCGCGCGGAAAGTGTCGCCCAGCGCGGCGGCAAGAATCGTCAATGCGTCCTCCCCCCTCGGTCTCTTCCGTCGGCGCCATCCGGCGCGCACTCTCTCGTCGCACGAACGTGGCCGCGACGTCCGCGGAGTGGATTCGTTGCCGTGCCTTCCGCCGGGGAATCGAAGCGCCCCGCCGCTGGCATCCGTCCTGCATTATTCATGGCGATGCTGCGGCTCGGAACGGGTCGTCGGCGCCCACAGAATTTCGCTCGGTATTGTGCCCGTTCCTTGGCGAACGCGGGCAGAATTGAGGATGTAACGACGAAACTATTGCTCCGCTTCCGCAGTTTCGCGCGACTGCCGGGATTGCTGCGCCTCGCGCTCCGGCTCCTGCCCGATCCGCGCGTCCCGACGTACGCAAAGGCCCTCGCCCTCGGCACTGTCGCGCTCGTCCTTTCACCTCTTGACCTACCTAACTGGATTCCGTTGGTTGGCCAAGGACTCGACGTAGTGTTCATCGTCGCGATCCTCGACCGCTTCATCCGCTCGGCCCCGCAGGCGGTGCTCCGCGAGCACGAGGCGGCGCTCGGTCGGCGCGGCGCGTAGACGAGATGGCTGTAGGCGTCTCCCTAGTGCAAGACCAGACAAGGTTGTGTATGAGGGTGGAGAATCGTCGGCATGAAACCACCGATCTTTGTCCGCCCACTCACGAACGACGAATATGCCACCCTCATCGCCGGTCTGCGTTCCCATGACCTCTTTCGCGTCCGCCGCTGCCAAATCCTGCTCGCTTCCGCGCGTGAGGAAACCGCCTCGCAGATCGCTGCCCACCAGGGATGGGCCAGCCAAACTGTCCGCAATGCGATCCGTGCCTTCAACCAGCGTGGGCTGGACGCGCTGATCGCTGGCTCCTGTCGTCCCCAGCGGATCGACCGCGCCTTTGACGATGCCGCTGTCGAGCGGTTGCGTGCCCTCTTGCACCGGTCGCCGCGCACCTTCGGCCAACCGACCAGCGTCTGGACGCTCACTCTGATTGCCGATGTCTGCGTGGCAGAAGGAGTGACGCGTGAGCGGGTCTCGGATGAGACGATCCGGGCGACGCTGCGGCGCATCGGGGTGCGCTGGCAGCGGGCGAAACAGTGGATCACCAGCTCCGATCCGGCATATCGCCGCAAAAAAGGGGGCGTGACCGGCTGATCCGGCTGGCGAAGAGGCATCCCGACTGGGCGCTCGGCTTTGCGGACGAAGTGTGGTGGAGCCGGGTGGCACGACCGAGACTGGCGAGTTGGACTGCGGAGGATGCGCCGTTGCGCGTGGTCGAGCAGACGGTAGCACGCCGTGACCCCGACCCGAAAGCACTCGCCTGTTACGGACTGCTGGTGCGGGGATGGAACGCTGCGGGGACGCGCGATGAGCAGTTGTGGCTGCGCTTCGTGGACGGTCGCCCGGTGAGCGCGATCACGACGCAGTTCCTCGCCTGGTGCTGCGGTCGATTGGCGGCGCAGGGGAAGGCGGCATTGCTGCTCGTGTGGGACAACGCCAGTTGGCAGCTGAGTACGGAAGTACGGACGTGGATCGGGCAGCACAACCGGACGGGCAAGGAGACGGGAGTGGGCGTGCGGATCGTGTCGTGTTTCCTGCCGAGCAGGAGTCCGTGGCTCAACCCGATCGAGCCGACATGGATGCACGGCAAGCGGCGGATCGTCGAACCGGCACGCTTGTTGACGGCGGACGAGATCGCGGAGCGGGTCTGTGCGTGCTATGGATGTATCCATGAGGAGCATTTGTCTCTCCCACAAGAGGTTGCTTGATTGTGCCCTAGTGGGTCATGCCGCAAATAACTGAGATTGGACCGTTGCCGCCGAACCGCCCAGCAATCGGTGCCGCGCGCGGTGTCGCCGTTCCCAGCGTTTGCCCTCCCACAGGAACGGCGTCGGCTCCGCGTTC
>JBBSII010000020.1:0-16272 GCA_038232175.1 Thermomicrobiales bacterium | reverse complement strand
GATCCGGCTCCTGCCAGCGCTCGGCGGCGGTGTCAACGAGATCGAGCAGGAAGCGCCAGAAGTCGACATCCGGCGAGCTGCCGCGCAGGTACCAGTGCCACGTAAGGTCGAGTAGTTCGCCGTAGGCATCGAGTTGCACCTGATCGGAGGCGGCGTTGCCGATCCGCACCGGTTTCGCCCCTTGATAGCCGTCGAGATGGTCGAGCGCCAGTTCGGTCAGTCGCCGCTCCCCACCGACGCCGTACATGATCTGCAGGCTCTCGGCGCTCCCCGCTGCGGAGCGCTGAATGAAGCGCCGGAACCCATCCGCCTCGCTGTCCAGGCCGATGTCCGCCAGCGAGCGGACACTGAAACTGGAGTCACGGATCCAGCTGAACCGGTAGTCCCAGTTGCGGCTGCCGCCCGGTGTCTCGGGCAACGAGGTCGTCGGCGCGGCGATGATCGCGCCGGTGGGGGCGTTCGTCAGCGCCTTGAGGGTGATCGCGGAGCGCAGCACGCTGGATGCGTCGATGCCGTCGCACTGTGCCTGCGACGACCACTCCTGCCACCACGCGATCGTCTCGCGCAGCCGGTCATCGAGTTCGCCGCTCGGGATGCGGCGCGGTGGGTCGCGGTCGAGGTTGGCGGGGTCCTCGTACACGATGGAGGTGCGAACGCGCTCGCCCGCGCGCACGGAGAAGGAGGCCCGCAGGTCGTGGCGACCATCCAGTTCCATATCCGCATCGGACGCGATCACAAGCGCGTCGTTACCGCCGATGGCGCTGTACAGTTCGATCCCGTCGTGACGAATCCACGGCTTGAGCGTGCCGTAATCGAAGCGCGGGCCGATGTGCATGTGGAGATCGACCCGCCCGCGCACGCCCTCGACGACGCGCAGGAGTTGCCGCCGGGGGGCGAGTTTGCCGCCCGCGTGCATCGTGAAGCAGTCGTAGAGCATCGCCTCACCGCCCTGCGCGCGGATCGTCGTCGCGAGGACGAGCGTATTCTCCAGATAGTGACGGAACGACGTGTGGCCGCCATCCACGGGCGCGATCGTGCACGAGCCGCCGCGATCCCAGTCGAGCAGGCGACCGAAACAACTGCCGGAGTCGAAGCGCGGCATGCAGCACCAGTCGATGGAGCCGCTCCGCGAGACGAGCGCGGCGGAGTGACAGTCGCCGATCAGCGCGTAATCGCGGATCGGTGGGTACGCGGTGTGGTCGGTCATGACGATGATCTCCCTGCCGTGATAATGCGTGCTGTTCCCTAGCCATGCTGTCGCGCAACGGTAGCATACCGCGTGCCGAGTGCGCGCGGGGCGAATTGCGCGATGATGCCGCGTTTGCTATCATCCCACAGGGCGACGCCGCCGGAGGGAGAGGTGTCAGAGCGGACGAATGAGCTCGTCTCGAAAACGAGTAAGGTGTAAGAGCCTTCGTGGGTTCGAATCCCACCCTCTCCGCCACTCGACCGCCGATTGCCGCAGGATCGCCGGGACAGTACCATCACAAGAGGGAAGGGTCGCATAGTTTGGCCTAGTGCGCGCGCCTGGAAAGCGCGTAGGGTGTCAAAGCCCTCGCGGGTTCGAATCCCGCCCCTTCCGCCACATTTCTTCGCCGCTATCTATTGTGCATCATCGCGGCGTTGCACGCCAAAACGAGCCTGAAAAGCGCAGATTGTTTCCTCCGAGTGTCAACGCACCGTTGATGCATAGAGGCGTCCATCGCGCGATTTGCTGGCTATATGTTGAGATTTGAGCGTTTTGTGGAATATCACGATGCGATCCGGGCGTTCCTGTGATAGAGTGTCCGTACATAGGGCGGCACGCGCGATGACGAAATAACCGTGGGACGCGGGAGGAGACGGCGATGATTGATACGTTGGCGGCGCACGTACCATTCGATCACCCGCGTGAGGCGTGCGGCGTCTTTGGCATCGTCGCACCGGGGTTGGATGTCGCGCGCGTCACGTATTTCGGCCTCTACGCCTTGCAGCATCGCGGGCAGGAGAGCGCCGGGATCGCCGCCGCCTCCGGTGAGGCTGGGTCCGATCTTCGCATCCACACCCGCATGGGCCTCGTCGCTACCGCGTTCGACGAGCAGATTTTGCAGTCGCTCACCGGCACCCTCGCCATCGGGCACACGCGCTATTCCACCACCGGGTCGAGTGTCGCCTGCAACGCTGGACCGGTGCTCGTGGAGAGCGACTTCGGCCCCATTGCCATCGCCCACAATGGCAATCTGACGAACGCCGCGCTGCTCCGCGCCGCTCTTGAGTCGCGCGGTGAGACCTTCGAGACCTCGACGGATTCCGAGGTGCTCGCGCGGGTGATTGCCCGTGCGCCGGGTGCGACAGTTGCGGAGCGGATCATCGCCGCGATGGGTCAGTTCGAGGGCGCGTACAGCCTCGCCGTGCTCACGCCGACCACACTCTTCGCGGTGCGCGACCCGCTCGGCCTGCGCCCGCTCTCCATCGGCAGGCTCGGTGAGGGGTGGGTCGTCGCATCGGAGACGTGCGCCTTCGCCACGACGGGCACGGCGTTCGTGCGCGATGTCGCGCCCGGTGAGGTCGTCGAGATCACGGCGGTGAACGGCCCGCAGAGCATCGCACTGCGGCGCGGCGAGCGGGACGCGCTCTGCGTCTTCGAGTTGATCTACTTCGCCCGCCCGGACAGCATGATGGGCGGCGAGCGCATCCATCTGCTGCGGCAGCGCATGGGCGCGGAATTGGCGTTCGAGCAGCCGGCGGACGCGGACATCGTCGTGCCGCTGCCCGACAGCGCGATCCCCGCCGGGATCGGCTACGCGAACGCGAGCGGCCTCCCGTACACCGAGGCACTGATTAAGAACCGCTACATCGGGCGGACGTTCATTCAGCCCGACCAGCACCTGCGTGATGTCGGCATCGCGCTCAAGTTCAATCCGCTCCCCGAAGTGCTCGAAGGGAAGCGCGTCGTGCTCGTGGACGACACGATTGTCCGCGGCACGACCAGCCGCCCCATCGTGCAACTCCTGCGGGACGCGGGCGCGCGCGAGGTGCACATGCGCGTCCACGCGCCGCCGATCATGTGGCCCTGCTTTATGGGCGTCGATTTCGCCTCCCGGAGCGAGTTGATCGCCGCGCGGTACGACGCGGACGTGGCCGAGATCGGGCGGCAGATCGGCGTCGATTCGCTGGCCTATCTGTCGCTCGACGGGTTGTTCCGCGCGATCGGGCAACCCCGCGATGGCTTCTGCACGGCGTGTTTGACGGGTGAATACCCGGTGCCGCTGCACGAGGACGCGAGCAAGTTCGCCCTCGAACGCCCCCTCGTGGCGCACGCCGCCTCTTAGCCGCCGCTGATGAAGCCAACATGGCTCCGCCTGCGGGAAGACCCCGATCTGCTGCCAACGTACCGCGCCCGCGCGCGTGTCATTAAGGCAATCCGCGCGTTCTTCGATGCGCGCGACTTTGAGGAGGTCGAGACGCCGCTCCTTGTGGCCGCGCCGGGGATGGAACCGTATCTCGATGTTTTCGAGACACGCCTGTCGACCGCGCGCGGACAGCCTCGCCGCGCTTTCCTGACGACCTCGCCCGAATACGCGATGAAGAAGTTGCTCGTCGCGGGCCTGCCGCGCATCTATCAAATCTGCAAGTCGTTCCGCAACGGCGAGGAGATCGGTAGGGGACATAACCCTGAATTCACCATCCTCGAATGGTACCGCGCGCACGCGGATTACGTCGCGATCATGGACGATTGCGAGCAACTCCTGCAAGCAATCTGGTGTGCGCTGAACCCCGATGCGCCCCCCAATCAGACGCCAACGGTCACGGTCGGTGACACTCTGGTGTCGCTCGCTTCGCCGTGGGAGCGCATCACCGTCCGCGATGCGTTCGCGCGCTACGCCGGGCTTGATCTCGACACGACGGACACGGAGGCCGTGATGCGCGCGGCGTTACGCGCGCGCGGCTACCAGGTGACGGATGGGACGACGTGGGAGCAGGGGTTTCATCAGCTCTTTCTCAATGAGATCGAGCCGCATCTGGGGACGACGCGCCCGACGATTCTGTACGACTATCCCGCGTCCATGGCGGCGCTGGCGCGGCGCAAGCCGGACGACCCGCGCTACGCCGAGCGGTTTGAGTTCTACATCGCAGGGGTGGAACTGGGGAATGCGTTCTCCGAACTGACCGATGCGGACGAGCAGCACGCGCGCCTCATCGCGGAGCAGGCGGAGCGGCACGCCCTCGGCCGGACGATGTACGACGTGGATGCCGATTTCATCGCCGCACTGCGCGTCGGGATGCCGCCGTCGGGCGGCATCGCGGTTGGGGTTGACCGTCTGGTGATGCTCTTCGCCGGTGCGGCGACGATTCAGGAGACGCTCTGGTTTCCGGCGGGAGAACTGTTTCCCTCGTGAACGCGCCCGCTGCGGGATTGTGTATACTTCGGGCATACGCGAGGATGCCCGCCTCCGCCACGCGCGGGCGGACGCGAAGGAGGAATCATGGCGCTCATCTCAACATCGGAATTCAAGCGCGGCACGACGGTCATCTTCCAGGGCCAGCCGCACCAGATGGTGGAAGTCGATTTCGTTAATCCCGGCAAGGGTTCCGCGTTCTTTCGTGTGAAACTCAAGGGTTTGCGGACGGGCCGTGTCGTCGATTTCACCTTCAAGTCCGGTGAGACCATCGAGGATTACGCGATCCGCAACGAGGATATGCAGTACCTCTATCAGGAGGCTGATGCCTACTTCTTCATGAATCAGAGCACCTTCGAGCAGGTCTCCGTCCCGCGCGATGTGCTCGGTATGGTCGCGAACTTCCTGCGCGAAGGCGAGACGTACGAACTGCTCGTGCATGAGGCCGAGGGAGTCGGCATCCGCCCGCCGAAACGCGCCGTCGTCACCGTTACCGAGGCGGAGATCGCGGCACGCGGCAACACCGTGCAGGGCGTCAACAAGGCCGTCACCGTCGATACGGGCGCGACGGTGCAGGTGCCGGCATTCGTCAAGGAGGGCGACCGCATCGCCGTCAACCCGGAAACCGCCGAATACATCGAGCGTGTCAACGATTGAGATCGATTGTTTCGCCGGGTATTCATGCATCTTTGCGTCGCAAATCGTTCGCATTCTCGTTCGTTGACAGGGAATCGGTCGGTCGGCTACACTCTTGTTGGTCGCGCGACTGTTGGCGGATGGTGCAAGGGTAGCACAGAGGACTTTGAATCCTTTAATCTAGGTTCGAATCCTAGTCCGCCAGCCACGCCGGAATGCGCCATGGAGCGAGCGCCGCTCCCCCGCGAATGGAATGCGCCTGGTGCCGTCCGATGAACCCCACCCGCAGGAAGCTGGATACGCGCCCCTCGGCGTCGTAATTCTCGCGGCGGGCGCGGGCACTCGGATGCGCTCCACCCTCCCGAAACCCTTGCACGAACTGAGTGGACGGCCGCTCGTCGGCTATGCCTTGCGCGCCGCCGAGGCGTTGCGCGCGCGCGCGACCGTCGTTGTCGTGGGGCATGGCGCGGACGAGGTGATGGCGAAACTCGGCAACGGTCACTCGTTCGCGTTGCAATCGCCGCAGCAGGGCACCGCACACGCCGTTGAGGTCGCATTGCCGCACCTCCCGGACGATGTACGAACGGTGCTCGTGCTCTACAGCGACACGCCGCTCCTGACGCACGAAACGCTTGATGAACTCCTGCGCGAGCACGTTGCCAAGGACGCGAGCGTGACGTTGCTTACCGCGCGCGTGGCGGACCCGGCGCAGTACGGGCGGATCGTGCGTGACGATATGGGGCGCGTCACGGCGATTGTCGAGGCGCGGATGGCGACGTCGGAGCAGTTGACGATCGATGAGATCAACAGCGGCATGTGCTGCTTCGATGCCCGCTGGCTGCGGCGGGCGCTCCCGACGGTGGAAGAGAACGCGAGCGGGGAGCGGTATCTGACCGATCTCGTGGCGATCGCGCTCCGCACGCGCACGCCTGCTACCGTGTGGCCCATTGCGACGGTCACGACCTCCGAAATCGAGGCGATGGGCGTCAACGACCGCGCGCAACTCGCCGAGGCGGAGCATGCGCTGCGGGCGCGCACAATGCGCCGCCTGATGCTCTCCGGCGTGACGATCCGCGACCCGCAGCACAGCTACATCGATGACACCGTCGCGATTGGCGCGGACAGCGTGATCGAGCCGGGCTGCATCCTGCGTGGTGAGACGACCATCGGCGGCGGATGCACGATTGGGCCGTACACGATGATCACATCCAGCATGATTGGCGACGGGTGCCGCGTCGTCGCGTCTTCCCTTGAACACGCGGTGATGGAGGCGGGGACGGATTGTGGGCCGTTCAGTCACCTGCGGCCCGGCGCGGTGATCCGGGAGGGCGCGCATGTCGGCAACTTCGCGGAGATCAAGCAGACGATGCTCGGCGCGCACAGCGCGGTTGGTCATTTCTCCTACCTCGGGGATGCGACAATTGGCGCGCATGTGAACATCGCCGCCGGCACGATCACCGCCAACTACGACGGCACGCCGGAGAAGAAGCGGACGGCGATCGGCGATGGTGCATTCATCGGGTGCGGCACGGTGCTGCGCGCCCCCGTACGGGTCGGCGTCGCTGCGGAGACGGGCGCGGGTTCGGTCGTCACCCATGATGTGCCGGATGGTGCGCTCGTCGTCGGCGTTCCGGCACGACCCATGCAACGCCGGAAGCCGCGGCGCACGGACGATACGGGGGGGTAGCGATGGACGGACGGCTCCAGGTCTTTTCCGCGAACGCGAACCGTCCGCTGGCGGACGCGATTGTCCAGGACCTCGGTATCCCGCTCGGGCGCGCGCTGGTTGGCGCGTTTCGGAATGGTGAGACGCGCGTCAAAATCGATGAGAATGTGCGCGGGGCGGATGTCTTCATCGTGCAACCGATGTGCGCGCCAGTGAATCAGCACATCATGGATTTGCTTATCATGATCGACGCGATGCGTCGCGCCTCCGCCGGCCGGATCACGGCAGTCGTGCCGTACTACGCCTACGCGAAGCAGGAGAAGAAGACGGTTGGCCGCGAGCCAATCTCCGCGAAACTCGTCGCGAACCTGCTCGTGACAGCGGGGGTGGACCGCATTTTGACCGTCGATCTCCACGCGGCCGCGATCGAGGGGTTCTTCGATATTCCGGTCGATCACCTCCGCGCCGCACCGATCCTCGCGAACTACATCCGGCGCGAGGGATTCACCGACATCGTTGTCGTCAGCCCGGACGCGGGCGGCGTGGCGCGGGCGGACGACTTTCGTAGCCGGATCGGTGGCGGTCTCGCGATCTTCTCCAAGATGCGCCACGCGCCGGACACCGTCGCGATGCTCGACATGGTCGGCGAGGTGAGTGGCAAGGTGGCGATCATTATTGACGACATGATCTCCACCGGTGGGACGCTGATCGAGGCCGCGCACCAATTGCAGGAGCGCGGCGCGACCGCCGTGTACGCGGCGGCGATCCACGGCGTTTTCGCGGACGGCGCGCTGGCGCAAATTGCCGAATCCCCGCTGGAGCGCCTGTGGATCACGGATACCTTGGCGATTGACCCAACGGTGGCGACGGATTCGCGCGTCAATGTCCTCAGCGTCGCGCCGCTGCTCGCGCAGGCGATCCAGCGCATCCACAAGGACCTCTCCGTCAGCAGCCTCTTCGATTAAATGCAAAATGGCAGGTGTGAGCATTTATGAGCACAGGTGATTGGATACGACTGGCGGTGGCGCTCCTGATGGTCGGCGTCATCGCCTTCTCGACCGCCGTGTTGGTCGGCTATGCGGCGACATCGAACACGCGCATCAGCGAACTCGCGACGCAGGGAAACGGTCGCGCGCGCACCGTCGAAGATTTGCTCGACCGCTCGCACCACCTCCAGGCGACGATGATCCTGCTCGATACGACGGCGGTGGCGCTCGTCGTCGCGCTCGTGACGAGTGTTATTGTCGGTCGGCTGCCCGCGTGGGGCGTCGCGCTCGTGGTCGTCGGTGCGGTGGCGTTCATGCTCATCTGCGGGCGGGCGGTGCCGCGCGCCCTCGCCTTGCGGTTGCCGGAGGATGTGGCGCTCGGCTGCGCGCGCGTCGCGCGGTTGCTCATGATCCTCCTCTCACCCCTCACCGCGCTCATCAATGGCATCGCGGCGAGCCTCATCACGCTGTTGCGCGTCCCGTCTCCCTCGCCGAACTCCGCTCTCGCCACCGAGGAGGAGTTGATCCAGTTGGTGCGCGACGAGGCAGGCGACAACCGGATCGAGGAGGAGGAAGTCGATCTCGTCAACAGCATTTTCCGCTTCACGGACACGACTGTCCGCGCGGTGATGGCCCCGCGCGTCGATATGGTCGGCGTGCCGCGGCAGGCCACCGTGCGGGAGGCGGTGACGATCGCGCTCGACGCGGGGCACTCGCGGCTGCCGGTGTTCGATGGCAGTCTGGACCGGATTGTCGGTGTGATCTACGCGAAGGATCTGCTGCGGTTTGTCGGACGATCCAACGCGAACACATCGATCATCGCGGTGATGCGGCCCCCCATCTTCGTGCCGGAAGGGAAGGGCCTGCCGGAATTGCTCCGTGAACTCCAGGCACGGCGCGTCCACATCGCGATTGTCGTCGATGAGTACGGCGGCACGGCCGGCCTCGTCACCATCGAGGACATCATCGAGGAAATTGTCGGCGAGATTCAGGACGAATACGACACCGAGACGCCGCTCGTCGAGAGCACGGCGGAGGGCGCGTACATCGTCAACGCGCGGCTCGAACTCGGCGATTTCAACCAACTGATGGATGTCCACTGGGGCACGCCGGAGCAGGAGCGCGAGCCGCTCGCGGGGTTCATCTATGATTACCTCGGCCATATCCCCATCGTCAACGAGAATATCTGGATCGACGGCCTGAATTTGACGGTGCTGGACGTGGAGAATCAGCGCCTTGGCAAGATCGGTGTGCAGCGCCTCCCCGATGAGGCCGTTCCTCAGATGGCGGATGATGGCGCGGAGAGCGGCAGCGAGGTACCAACACAGCCCCAGGTGCCGTTGCGGTGAATGAGCGCCCACCATGGACAATTTGGCGATACGACACCGTTGACTCGACGCAGCGTGTCGCATCCGATCTGATCACCAGCGGCGCGGGCCATCACCGCACGGCGGTCGTCGCCGCGAACCAGAGCGCGGGCTACGGACGCAAAGGGGATCCATGGCACGACGGAGCCGGTGATTCGCTGTTGACCACCGTGATTCTATCGCCCGACGAACCCTCGGCGTCATACCCGTATGCGATGATCGCCGCACTGGCCGTCGTGCGGGCGATTGAGGCGGCGACGCATCTCACGGTGAGCCTGAAATGGCCGAATGATGTGCTCATCAATGGCCGCAAGGTCGCGGGGATTCTCGGTGATGCGACGTGGGCTGGGAGCCGTCTCATCGCAATGCGTGTCGGCATCGGCGTGAATGTCGGTGGCGCCCGTATCTTGTACATCGCGCGCGGATTGCCGGACGCGACCAGTCTGGCTGCTGAATCCGGTCAGATAATCTGCGGCGATACGGTGCTCGCTGCGTTGCTCGAACAGTTCGACCGGATCGACGGTGTGTATTGTCATTCCGGTCATGCAAGCATCGTCGCGGAGTGGAGCAACGCACTTGCGACGATTGGCCAGGAGGTCGCGATTACCCACCGCGATGGTCGCGTGCTTCGAGGAAAGGCGACAGACGCGACGCTCGACGGTGATCTCATCATCGATGCCGCAGACGGCACAAGCGTCCGCGTGCGTGCGCCCGATGTGCGCTCGCTCCGGCATGTCACGCCTTGACCCTCCGTCTCTTCGCTGACTATACTGCGGTGTCTGGTCTGGCAGACACGGCAGGTCTTTCCCCCTTATTCTGAGGCGCTATGGATCAACGCGGTCGTTCCAGTGTTCTTTTGAGTTATTGTCGCACGCCGTTCGGCAAACTCGGTGGCGGGCTTGTCAGTTTGAGCGCGGTCGATCTCGGCGCGCTCGTCATCCGCGAGGCGATCACCCGCGCCGCAATCAGCGGGGCGGATGTTCAGCATGTCATCATGGGCATGGTGGTGCAGGCGGGCGCGGGGCAGATCCCGTCCCGGCAGGCGACCTTCAAGGCAGGGCTGAGCCGTGAGGTGACGAGCGACACGATCAACCGCGTCTGCGCGAGCGGGATGCGCGCGATCACGATGGCGGATGCGCTCATCCGGGCCGGGGAATACGATGTCATCGTCGCCGGTGGGATGGAGAGCATGTCCAACGCGCCGTACCTGCTGCCGAACGCCCGCTTCGGCTATCGCATGGGAAACGGCGCGTTGATCGACGCGATGCAGCACGATGGTTTGCGGTGCGGCGTCGGCGATGTGGTGATGGGCCAGTACGGTGACGAGGTCGCGGCGGAGGAGCAGGTGGGCCGCAAGGAGCAGGACGCCTTCGCGCTCCGGTCGCACAAGCGGGCGGTGGCGGCGACGGATCGCGGCATCTTCGTGGAGGAGATCACCCCGGTCGAGATCACCGACCGCCGGGGAATGAAGACCCGCATCGGACGCGACGAAGCGCCACGGCCCGACACATCGGCGGAGGCGCTGGCGAAACTCGCCCCCGTATTCCACCCAGCTGGCACCGTCACCGCCGGGAACGCGCCGGGAGTGAACGACGGCGCGGCGGCGGTCGTCGTCGCATCGGAGGCGTGGGCGACGGCACACGGCATCAAGCCCCTCGCGCGCATCCTCACGAGCGCGACCGCCGCGTGGGACGTGCCGTACCTCGCGTATTCGCCCGCGATGGCGGCGTCGAAGGCGCTCGTGCGCGCCGACTTGTCGATTGACGACATCGATCTCGTCGAGATCAACGAGGCGTTCGCGAGCGTGCCGATCATCAGCGGGCGGCGTCTCGGTGTCGATGCCGAGCGTCTGAATGTCAACGGCGGCGCAATCGCGCTCGGTCATCCGATCGGCGCCTCCGGCGCGCGGCTCGTCGGGACGCTGGCGATGCAACTGCGGCGGTCGGGGGGTGGCCTCGGGCTGGCGGCGATCTGTTCGGGCGGAGCGCAGGGCGACGCCATCATCATCGAGGTGCGACAATGAGCGAGCGGGCGATGGCGGGCGCGATCTATCCGTTTCGCGGGGTCTGGCCGACGATCGCCGCGAGCGCGTACATCGCGCCCGGTGCGGTGATTATCGGCGATGTCACGATCGGGGAGGAGTGCGCGATTCTCTCCGGCGCGGTCCTGCGCGGTGACACCGCGTCCATCGTCATCGAGCGGGGCAGCAACGTGCAGGAGAATGCGACCGTGCACGTCGATCCGGACGCTCCGACGCACATCGGCCCGCACGTCGTCGTTGGGCACAACGCGATTGTGCACGGCAGCACGGTCGAAGCGACCTGCCTGATCGGGATGCACGCGACGGTCCTGAGTCACTCGCACGTCGGCAGTGGGAGCATCGTCGGCGCGGGCGCGCTCGTCGCCGAGAGTACCGTCGTGCCGCCGGGCACGATGATGCTCGGCGTCCCCGCGAAGCCGCGCCGCGAGATCGATGACGCGGATATCGCGCGGGTCCGTCAGGGAGCGGAGAGTTACGTGCGCCTGTCGCGCGAGTACCTCGCGTCCGGGATGGGTCGCGTCGCGGATGTGCTCCACGCCGCCGGACGAACCGCGAACGATCAGACGGGCTGAGCCACTTCGTCCCGCAGGTTCGGTGGGGGCTCCGTCGCCTCGTCCGCAGCGCCAATCCCGGTTTCCGGGACGGGGAGATCGAACAGCCCGTACATCTCCCGCACGAACCGCTCCGGCTCGATGTACTCGATGGTGTATGCGCTGGCGGGCGCGAACGGTGACGTGGGGAGATGGACGCGAATCCACCCCTCATCGACGCCCCGCAGGTGCAGTTCATCCATCCGCTTGATGAACTTGCCGAGCGACACGGGCGGGGTCAGCAATTGATAGAATTGCTGGTCGCGCTCGTTCTGGGACCAGAGCGCGTGGATCATCTGCCGGTGGCGTGTCTGGGCTTCTGAGCGCTCCTCAACCCCGGCCGTTGCGATGAAGGACTTTACCATGCCGCCGAACCGGCTCACCGGCACGAGGCCCGCATGACCGACCGGGCAGTGCGCGCCGGACATCCGTTCGGCGGGGTAAACCTTGCGACATTCCTCGCACCAGTAATAGGCAGCCATAGCATCTCGATCCTGCGTGTTTCCGCTCTGCGCGCGTCGAATAGCGCCGCGCCTGTGCTACCATTATCGCATGGAGGCGCGCGGAACGTGGGCGCACACTCCTATCGTGCACGGCATGTGTCAAAAAGCGTTGAGAGGCAGCCTCGTGTTATTGGATCGGATTCGTTGGTCGGCAGTCTTCTTCGGGTTCCTCACGACCTGCCTTTGCAGCTTCCTAGCCGTGCCACTCTTTGAGCACATCGGCTGGCAGGTCAACGCCGGGCCGGTGGATATGCTCACGATGCTCTCCATCCTCACCGGCGGCTTCGTCGCCGGGAAAACGGCCAAGCGGGATGAGGGGATTCAGGGTGGCTTGGTCGCGGTCTGCTACATCCTCGTCATCTGGCTCGGCAAGCAAGTGCTCGACGAGATTCACATCGCCAACCTGAGCGGCCTCAGCGCGCTCGGCAAGGTAGACTCATGGAGCAACTTCGGCAAGGATTTCTTCTACTTCGTCGCCGGTGCGCTCGGCGCGATGTGGGCGACGCCATTCAACGAGCGCGAGCGGCAGCGCCAGAATGTCGTGCTGCGATCAACCGCGACGACACGCCGCCGACCGCAGGTGAAGATGCGCGATGTGACGCCGCCGGAAAACCACTCCGCCGACTGATACACAGCACTGAACGGCAAAAGAAAACGGCTCCTGCGAACCAGGAGCCGTTTGAAACGTGTGCGCGTCAGTCGTTGCGCTTGTCGGAGCCGCCCGTCATCCGCTGGATGAGCCAGATGAAGAAGATGCCGACCACGACCATGCCGAACATGAGCGGCAATTCGACTGTGATGTTCGCTTCCCACGCCGCGAAACTAATGAGTGCGTCGATCATCATGTGCTCCTCGTTTTGCTGCGTACTACACGCATACGCTTATGCGGCGTCGCGCGATTCCTGACGGACCGCAACGAGTGGTTCCTGCGCGACCACCGGCTGTTGAACATTGGCGGTGGGAGTGGCCGGGACGGACGCCGCGCTGTCCCCGACCTTCAGCATCACATGCATGCCGAGTTGCTCATGACCGGGGATGTTGCAGATCACCGTGTAAGTGCCCGCCGGGAGATCGACCTTGAACTCACCCGTCTTGCCCGGATCATAGATATCGCTGACCTTATTCAGTTCCTTGATCGCGATATTGTGCGGTGAGGGGCCATCATTCTTGATCTTGAACGTGATCGTTCCTGGCTTGACGAGCGATGTGTCCATCGAAATCGCGAAATCCTTCTCGGTCGCATTGATCGTCAGGCCATCACCGATGATTGTCGCGGGTGCGCCAGCAGCAGGTGCACCCGCCGCAGCCGGCGCGGCGGCATTGGGGTTCTGGACGTTGCTGGCGACTGGGCCGACCGTCGCGAGTGCCGGGTTGCCACCGATACCGCCGGTATTGACTGCGAGACTTGGCGGGGGAGGCGTCCCGTTGTGCGCCTGGTACTCCTTCACAACCGTTTCGGTCTTGTCCCAGGTACCGTATTCGATCATCGCCACGAGTGCGCCGATCTGTTCGGAGTTGAGCGGGCCACCATTCGCGATCGCCCATGCCGGCATGTAGGTGCCGGGGCGACCGTTGATGAGCGTGCGGGTGAGATATTCCGTCCGCTGCGTCTCCATTGCCTCCGAGGTTGGGTGGTTCGCGGGAATATCCAACTTCAAGCCGACGCCGCCCTGCCCCCGGTTGCCATGGCAGACCGCGCAGTTCGCCGCGAAGATCTGCTGCCCGCGCTCGATCTGCTCATCCCGGATGCGGTCGTCTGCCTTCGCACGATCCGAATCGTTCGTTACGAGATAGACCATCACGAGCAGCACACCGACGATCAACATGATGATCACCGAGGCCGCTTGTCTTTCAGCGCGACTGAGCATGTGCTACTCCTCGACTTCGTTGTCGACCACATTTAACCAAGTTTCGTCGTCTGATCCGGCGAATAGTCCTGCCGTGCCGTGACTTTGCCGGTATCGACGATCACCGAGCCGTTGTCAATCGTGACCGGGAAGTAATCGAGCGGGCGCGTCGCGGGGCCGTGAATCAGGTCACCCGTCTTCCCATTGTACAGTGAGCCGTGGCACGGGCACTGAATGTTGCCCTCCAGCGCGGGACTCGGCGCAGGCACCGTGCAGCCGAGATGAACGCACTTCCAGTAGACCGCGATGGTCGAGTCCTCCGTCGCGGGAAGCAGGTAGAACCGGCCCTCGGTGTTGCGGATGTACTTCTGACCCTGCAGGAGGGTCTTCACGTCCTGCACCGTGCCCGCGTTCACCTTCGCGCCGAAGCCTACCACCTTTGTCGGATACATCATCCGATAGGTGGCGACCGCGCTCGTCGCGGTGAACGCCCCAAGGAGACCGAACAGGCTATACCGCGTGAATCGCCGCCGACTTGTTCGATGTTCCAGCACCGGGAGGCGTTCCCGTGTTTGCGGAACTTGTGATGATACCTGCATACGAACGTGTCCTTCCTCTAAGCGCGCCGTTGCGCCTAGCCTACTGGCGGCGGATTCGGCAGCAGGATGTCCGGCAGATCCCACGGCCAGACAAGGTGCTGACTTTCGCCGCGGAACCCTGTCCCGACGATCGCGAGGAGCCAATACGACACCGCGAATGCGGTGAATAGCCCGATAATCAATTCCCGCGTCGTCGGCTTCCATGCCAGTAGTGTTGTGATCACGAGCACTCCAATGAACAGCAGGATGAGAATCGACGGCACAATCCACGACCGGATGATCGTCGCCTTGTTGTTGTCGATCAACGGGAGCGTCTCGAAGTTCGTCCGCGCCAGCAACTGCGTCGGTCCCCAGTAGGTGTTATCCCAGAAGACGAGGCCAATCTCGATGATGCATGTGTAGATGGCCGAGTAGATGCAGATCTGTTTGCCCTTGTTCGTCGGGAAGTAGCGCCCGACGCCCGTCGGGTCGCGGTCGAAGTACGGGATGGCCGCGACGAGCGTGAGCGCAACACCGGGCAGCACGACGCCTGCGAGCGCTGTGTTCATGTGCAGCAGCAACTCCTGCAGGTTCAGGAAGTACCACGGCGCCTTGGACGGGTTCGGCGTCTGCGCCGGGTTTGCCAAACTCTCCAGCGGCGACCGGACGAAGACCGAGACGAGCGTCAGGATGACGAGGAAGACCGCCGCCGCGACCGCCTCGATCACCACGAGGTGGGGCCAGACGAGGACTTCATCCCGCTCCGGGGCTTCTGACCGTGCATAGCGGTCGCCCTTAACGAGATCGAGAAGCTTCTGTGTTTTCTGCGCGTCCGGTGCGAGAGCGGTCCGCGCTGATGGAGTTCCAGCAGTCATTGCGAATACCTCTCTTGCCCTACAGGGGGGCCGAAATGTTGCCATCCTTGCGGATGCGCCAGAAATGGACCACCATCAGGAGCGAGGCAACGAGCGGCAGGCCGACGACATGCAAGGTGTAGAAGCGGATCAACGCGCCCTGCCCGATGGTCGGGCCACCAATCAGCAAATACTGGACTTTTTGACCAAGCAGCGGCGTCGCGGCGGCGATGTTCGTACCCACCGTGACGGCCCACAACGCGAGTTGGTCCCACGGCAGGAGGTAGCCGGTGAACGAGAGCAGGAACGTCACGGTCAGCAGGCCGACGCCGATCACCCAGTTGAATTCGCGCGGTGGCTTGTACGATCCGGTGTAGAAGACGCGCATCATATGGAGGAAGACGGCGATCACCATTGCGTGGGCCGCGTAGCGATGCATATTGCGCAGCAGAATGCCGAACGAGACGGTTGTATCAAGGTCTCGCACATTCTGATATGCCTGATCGACGGCGGGCACATAGTAGAACATCAGCAATGCGCCGGTGACGGTCAGGACGAGGAAAAAGAAGAACGAAAGGCCACCGAGACAGAAGGTGTACGTCACGCGGAGCGCGTGCCGCTTCAACCGCACTGGATGAAGGTGCAGGAAGACATTGCTGACAACGATCAGTGCCGCGTTGCGTTCGGTGTCGGGGTAGCCATGCCGGAAAAACGACTTCCAAACCTGGGAATTCGTGATGCGACTGCCGATGGACTGTTCTTGTCTCACGTTGTGCTCCTCCAGATAACCGGCCCCGGCTCGACTTCCCAGCGACATCGATGGTG
>JBBSII010000019.1:0-16401 GCA_038232175.1 Thermomicrobiales bacterium | reverse complement strand
CCGGTCGCTATAGTAATTCCACGGTGGGGCAGGGAGTCCCGCGTCGCGCGTCACGACCGAGGAGGCTCCACGAGTGAAACTGATTATCGCCGTCGTCCAGAATGAAGACGCCGATAACGTCGTGGATGCGTTGCTCGAAGCGGAATATCGCGCCACCCGGCTGGCCAGCACCGGCGGTTTCCTGCGGCGCGGCAACACGACGATCATGATCGGTGTGCAGGATGAGCAAGTGGATCCGGTGCTCGATCTTATCCGTGGGCAGGCGCGCTCCCGGCAGTCCGGGGAGTCGAACTCGCCCGTGCAGACCGCCGCCGCCACCGTCTTTGTCCTCGACCTCGAAGATTACCAGCGCCTGTAGGGTTCCCATCCCTTCGGCCCCCCTCCCGCGAAGGGAAGGGGGGGATTTGGCATGTGCGTCGCACACGTTCCTTTCCATCGGTCATGGGACACGCGGGACGATGCTCCTGACCGTTGCGGGGCTTCCCGTGCGGCTTTCGTGGGACCTGCTGCTGCTGCTCTTGCTGCCGATTGTCGGGGCGTTCACGGGCGGGAAGCCTTACGGCGTGCAGGGGAGCGTGGCGATGATCTGGGCGCTCGTCGCCGGGGTGATTGGCCTCGCGTTCATCGGCTCGGTCGCGGCGCACGAGTTCGCGCACGCCATCGTCGCGCGGCGCATCGGGTTGCCGGTGCGCTGGGTCAAGCTCTCGCTGCTCGGCGGTGCGGCGGAGATCGCGGCGGAGCGCAGCACGCCCGGAGACGAGTGCGCGGTGGCGCTCGCGGGGCCGGGCATCAGTTTCGCTCTCGGTGCAGTGACGGGGCTGCTCGCGCTCGTGTTCCACGAACACAACGGCCCGTTGTTCGCCGTCTTCGTCGCGCTCGCGATCATCAACGGGCTGCTCGTCGTGCTCAACATGCTGCCGGGGTTCCCGCTCGATGGCGGGCGCGTTGTGCGGGCGTTCGCGTGGTACCTCGCGGATGACTTGCTGCTTGGCACGCGCGTCGCCGCCGGGTACGGGCAGGTTCTCTCGTGGGTCACGCTCGCGCTCGGCGCGGTCGTGACGTTCTACGCGCCTTTCTTCGGCCTGTGGATCCTGCTTGTTGGCTGGTACATCGGGCGGGCGGGGCGGATGTCGTTCGTCCAGTTGCTCTGGCAGGAGACGAGCCAGGATATTCCGCTCGCGGCGGTCACCGGCCCCGGCCCGCTGATCGCGCCGGAGAAGCCGATCGGCGATGTGGTCGATGTCTTCCTCTCAGATCGCCTCAGCGGGCCGCGACCGGTCGGCGCGAACGGCGTTGTCGTCGGCGTGCTGGACCTCGACACGAATGTCCGCAAGGTGCCGCGTACGCTCTGGATGGAGACGACCGTCGGCGCGGCGATGACGCCAGTCTCCGCGCTGCCCACCCTGACGCTGACGCCCGAGATGACGCTCTATGACGGCCTGCGGCTGCTCGAACGGAGCGAGGCGCGCACGATCGTGGTCGTCAACGACGCGGGCGCGATCATCGGCATCGTCACGCGGGAGCGCGTGGATCGCTGGGTGCGCTCCCGCGTGCGAGAGACCGGATTCCGGGTCAAGAAGCCGCCGCGACCGCCGTTCTAGCGCGTTGTTCAGGCGCGCGTGCCGCCGATGGCGGCGACGGGTACGGTGGTGAGATCGCCCTCGCCATCCGCCATCTCCTTACCCCGCGCGGGCCGGGAGTAGCGCAGAATGTTGTACGAGAAGGAGAATTCCTGCGTCACCAGCGGGTCCGAGAACTCGCGGATTTCCCAGTTGCCGTCCGGGTAGAGCGTGGCGATCTCACGGGCGATGGTCTCGGCCTCCGCGAGGTCAAGGAAGACATTGCGCTGGAACCCGTTGCCCACGACCTCCTGCACCATCTCCAATCGGGGGCGGCTGATGATGATGTAACACGAGGTCTGGGTGATGGGACGGACGGTATCGACGGGCACGAGCGTCGTGCAGGTGATGTCCCCCTCGACCTGCGCCTGGCAGGCGAGGCGCAGCGGGGCGGCTTTCAGTTTGCGAATCTCGGCATTGGTGCGGTCGGAGAGGTTCCATTCGGGGTCAACCTTCACCGCGCAGGTGCCGCAGAGGCCGTGGCCCCGGCAGTTGAGGAACTTGTTCGGGAAGCCGTAGATATCGATGCCGTTATCCAACGCCGCCTGCCGCAGGTTCGCGCCATACGGCACCTCGATGGTGCGATTCTCCTTCGCGAAAAAGACCTTCGGCATCGCTGTGATCTCCTTTGACCAGACATGATCGATGGGTTGCGCGACCGCAACGGCGCGGCGGCGCGACATGCATAGCATAGCATAATTGCTGCCGACAGGGAACGGCTGACGCGCCGCAGTGATTGACGAAACCCTGCCGTGCCCTTAGAATCGTCCGTACCGTCGGATGGACGGAATTCTCTCGTTTGCTCCTGAGAGACAATCCGCCAACGAAACAGGAAGCAGAAGGAGGGTACGACGATGACCATGCTCGCATCTGTGCCGCGCGATTGGCGTTCTCGGCCCGCTTCTCTGGTGTTGGATACCCGCTCCTAAGGTTCTCCTTCCCCTCGGTCGCTCCTTGACGCTGATGGCCATGCATTCCCCGGCAGGCATTTGCCTTGACGGGTTTTGCCGCTTCCCGCTCTCACATACGCCGTGAGAGATCAGCGTACTTCACGAGGAGCATCACGCTTTGAGCGAAACAGATCACGGAAAGACGACGAGCAAGCCAGCCCTGCTGGAGGGCCTCGTCGTGGACGGTAGCCGGGGCATCTACAACGTCGAGACGCCGGGCCGAGTGCTGCGCTGCGAGATCCGTGGGCGGCTGCGCAAGCAACTCTCCTACGCCAAGAGCGGCGGCACGACGTTCCGCAACAGCGTGCAGCGCGTCAAGGTGCACCACCACGACCCCGTTGCCGTGGGCGATCGCGTCCGCGTGCTCGTCACCGGCGACGACACGGGCATGATCGAGGAGGTCGTCGAGCGAGCGAAGGGCACTTTTACGCGGCGCGACCCGCAGCCGGGGCAGGGGCTGCTCCGCTCCGTCACCGGGTTGGAGCAATTGGTCGTCGTGCTCGCCGCGCGGGAGCCGGAGCCGCACCTCGGCCTGCTCGACCGCTTCCTCGTCACCGCCGAGTCGGAAGAGTTGTCGGCGGTCGTCTGCATGAACAAGGTGGACCTCGGCGTCGCGCCGTGGTTGGAGGAACGGCTGGACGTGTACGCGGGCCTCGGCTACCCCGTCGTCCGCGCGAGCACGATGTCGGCGGTTGGCCTCGATGGGTTGCGCGCGCTGCTCGCGGGGCGGACGTCGGCGTTCCTCGGCCCGTCGGGCGTAGGCAAATCGAGCCTGCTGAATGCGCTGTTGCCGGGCGTGCGGGAGCGGATCAGCGCCGTCAGCGACTCCACGGGCAAGGGCCGCCACACGACGACCGGGACGCGCCTTTTTCCGCTCGATGGGACGGGTGGCTACATCGCGGACACGGCGGGCATCCGCTCGCTCGCACTCCAACCGGAGGTGCTCCCCGCGCTCGATCAGTGCTTTCCGGAGTTTCGTCCGTACCTCGGCAGGTGCACGCTGCGGGACTGTACGCACCTCCATGAACCCCGGTGCGCGATCCGCACGGCGGTCGAGGCCGGGGAGATCACCCAGGCGCGGTACGACAGCTACTGCCGTTTCCGGCGCGGCGAGGGCGATATGGCCGAGGGCGCACTGCGGGACGTGTCCTACCTCTGGTGGAGCGGCATCGCCGGGCGAAGGACGAGTAACGAGTAACGAGTAACGAGTAACCCGGGACCAAACCGAATCAACGCAGAGGACGCATCTGCCCAAAGGGCACCCGACAGAGGAACGCAGAGTTCGCAGAGGGAGAAAAAGTGAATCGCTCTGTGTTCTCTGCCGGGTGCCCTTTGGGCAGATGCGGTTCTCCCCGGTTTGTCGTCCCTCGTTCCTCGTTCCTCCGCTACTTTCGGTGCCGTTGACAGCGCCGGGCGGGTGGCGTAGGATGCCGTGCGCTGCGGGCCGCGTGGTCCGCCTTTGCGATGCCTTTCCGCTCCATCCACGCGCGGCTTGCACCGCCGCGCGACCGCCGTGCGATTGACGAGAGATGGGGCGATTTACTCCACGGAAAGGGAGGAACGGTGCGTACGTATGAACTGATGGCTGTGTTAGCGCCCGACATTGCGGAAGAAGAGATGCCTGCGGCGATGGAGCGCATCTCCGGCTACATCACCACCGGTGGCGGCGAGGTCGCCGAACTGACGACGACCTCTCCCTGGGGCCGCCGCCGCCTCGCATATCCGATCCGCGATTACCGCGACGGATTCTACGCCCTCTATCGTTTCGACCTCGACCCCACTGGCATCGACGAACTGGAGCGCGATCTCGGCCTGAACAATCAGGTGATCCGCAGCCTCGTCACGTCGTATGTGCCGCCGAAGCCGAAGAAGCCCAAGAAGGGCGCGGAGGGTGAGGGCGCGACCGAAGGAGAGAGCGCAACCGGGAGCGCGCCTGCGGGTGAAGGTGAAACGGATGGCGCGGCGATGGACACCGATGAGGGCGCGACGACGGCCCCCGACGGCACGGACCTGACCGTGCCGCCGACGGCGGAGACTCCCGCTGCCGAACCAGAACCAGAGGACGAGAGCGAACCCGCCCGCGCATAAGGGCCAGGGAGGAGCACGACGATGGCGCGCTATAGTGTCAACAAGGTGATATTGGTCGGCAACCTCGGTCGCGACCCGGAGATACGGTACACGCCGGCGGGGCAGGCTGTCGCCAACTTCAGCCTCGCCACCAGTCGCGGCCGGAAGGACCCGAGCGGCAACTGGACGGACGAAACCGAGTGGCACCGCATCGTCGCGTGGGAGCGCCTCGCGGAGATGGCCGGCCAGAGTCTGCACAAGGGCAGCAAGGTGTACGTCGAGGGGCGCATCCAGTCCCGCAAGTACACCGATAATCAGGGTGTTGAGCGAACATCGTTCGACATCGTCGCCAATGACCTGACGCTGCTCGATCGCCGTGAGGCCGGTGGTGACACGAGCGGCGACGATTGGGGCGATGCGCAGAGCAACGCCGCGCCGCAACAGCAGCGCCCGCAGCGCCCGCAACCGCAACCGCAGCGCAAGGCTCCCGCCGATGAGGAGACCTTCGCGGGCGAAGAGTTCGATGATGTGCCCTTCTAGGCACTAGGTACGAAAGAGACGCAACTCTCATTAGGAGGAATGACCCGTGGTTGATGAGCAGCGCGCGCCGTCCGCATCGAGCGATGGTGCATCCAATGATAATCGTCCCCCCCGCTCCGACGATCGCGGCGGCGGCGGTTATCGTGGCGGTGGTGGCGGTGGTGGCGGTGGTGGTTATCGCGGTGGCGGTGGTGGCGGTGGTGGCGGCTACCGGGGCGGTGGCGGTGGCCGGTTCGGTGGTGGTGGCCCGGGGGCCGGTGGCCGCCGACGGGTTGATATCTTCGCCGCAGATGGCGTCGATGAGATCGACTACAAGGACATCGCGCGCCTGCGCCGGTTCATCTCCGAGCGTGGCAAGATCGAACCCCGCCGCAAGACGGGCATGTCCGCCAAGCGGCAGCGCGCCCTCGCTGTGGCGATCAAGCGCGCCCGGCACCTCGCCCTCCTCCCCTTCGTCACGGGTGGCCGTCAATCATAACGAGGACTGAGGACTGAGGACTGAGGACTGAGTGAGAGTGGAAAGTAACAAGTCAAAAGTAACAAGAGGATGCTCCTGCCGTCTCGTTACTTGTTACTTGTTACTCGTTACTCCCTCTTAGTCCTCAGTCCTTAGTCCTTAGTCCTCTCCACCGGGGGAGTCTCATGCCGCGTAATGCTCGTCGTGATTCGATCGTTGCCGCGCAGCCAACGGGTGAGGCGCGCCGTCGCAGGTCGCGGCGCGAGCGCGAGGCGCGACAGCGGAAGGTGCTGGTCATCAGCATGTCCGCGCTTGGGATAATTCTGCTCTTTATCGTCGGCTTCTCGACGCTGCGGTACTACTATCTCATCCCCAATCAGACCGTCGCATCGGTGAATAGCCACACGATCATCCGCAGGGACTACTGGAAGGTGCGACGCGATACGCTGCTCACACGACTCCAGCAGTACTCCTTCCAGGCGCAACTCGGGCAGGGGAACACCCAGCAGTTGCAGATCGCGGCGCAGGCTGCGCGGGATGAGGTCACGAATATTCGCAACGCGCCGGTGAACCCGGAGACGCTGAACACGATGGTGCAGGATCAGGTCGTGCTCGATGGCCTGCCGGGGCTGGGCGTGACGCTGACGGACGCGGAGGTCGATGATACGCTTGCGGAGCGGTTTTCGCCCGTGCGCCTCAGCAGCCCGACGCCCGCGCCGACGTTGAACCCCACCAGGCAGGCGACCGCCGACGCGGCGACGGCGCAGGTGACGCAGACCTCCGTCGCCATTGCCAGCGGCGCGACTGCGACGACGCAGGCGGGCGCGACGCAGACCGCGACCGCATCCGCCCTCACCCCGACGCCGAACACGCCGCCGACCGCAACCGCGCCGCCGACGGAGACGCCGGTGCCGTCGCAGACGCCGACGAATCAGGAGGCGCGCGCCACCTCGACCGCGTCGCTCGGCGATTTCGCGAAGGAGCGGCAGAAGGACGCAGACATGAGCATCGCGGACTACAAGCGCCTGATTATCCGGCCCGCCCTCGGGCGGCAGCGGGCGCGTGAGGCGCTCGAAGCGCAGACGCCGACGCACGGCGAGGAGGTGCACGCCCTCCACATGCTGCTGCCCACCGAGGAGTCGGCGCGGAGCGCGCGCAGTCGCGTCGTCGAGCAGGGACAGGATTTCCAGGCGGTGGCGGGCGAACTGAGCACGGACACGACGACCAAGCCGAATGGCGGCGACCTCGGCTTCTTCCCGCGCGGGATCATGGTCAAGCCGTTTGAGGACGCGGCGTTCGCGCTGCCGATCAACGGCGTCAGCCAGCCGGTGCAGACCGAGTTCGGCTGGCACATCATCAAGGTGACGGAGCACGTCGCGGATCGCGAGTTCGATGATACGGTCTACCGGCAGTTGCGCGATAAGCGGTTCGCGGACTGGCTCGCCGCCGAGACCGCGAAGGCGAAGGTGAAGGAGTCGGTGCCGACGCCGTTCCCGTCCCCACCGGCCGGCTTCCAGGCCCCGGCAGGCGCGCCCGCCACCCCGACGTACACGCCCGGCCCGACGGTTGTGGAACCGAGCGGCACACCCGGCACCGGCCCCGCCGGGACACCGCCTGCACCCACGCCCGCCGGAAGTGGCACGACAACCGGCACCACCGCGACCCCCACGGCGGGAACCGCGACACCGGGTAGTGGCAGCACCGCGCCCTCCGGCAGTGCGGCGAGCGGAACGACGAAACCGTAGCGTCGATGGGGAGGGGAAGAAGCCGGAAGCCGGAAGCCAGAGGAAAAAACCAGAGGGAAGAAGCGGGAAATCGCAGGGTGGATATCTGGCTTCCGGCTCCCGGCTTCTTCCCTTCTGGCTTCCGGCTTCTCCTCGGCGGCGTGGTATGATAGCGCAACGCGTGGAGCGGGGTGTGTACGAAAGGAAGGCAGAGGCGATGACCGGTACGGCGAACGATCCGCTTTGTTACTTCGGTGGCGAGTTCATCCCGCTCAGCGAGGCGAAAGTCAGCGTCATGACGCACGCCTTCAACTACGGCACCGGCTGCTTCGAGGGCATTCGCGGCTACTGGAATGAGGAGGAGGGCGAACTCTACCTCTTCCACCTCAAGGCGCACTACGAGCGGCTGCTCCGCTCCTGCAAGACGCTGATGATCGACCTCAAGAAGTCCGCCGACGAACTCTGCGACCTCACCGTTGACCTGATGCGCCGCAACGACGCGCGGTACGACATCTACATCCGGCCGCTGGCATACAAGGATTCGCTGGAACTCGGGCCGCGCATCAACATCGACGCGGACGCGCTGACGATCTACACCCGCCCGCTCGGCAACTACCTCGACACGGACAAGGGGCTGAAGGCGTGCGTCTCGTCGTGGGTGCGGGTGGAGGACAACGCCGCCCCGGCGCGCGCTAAGATCACCGGCATCTACATCAACTCCGCGCTCGCCCGCACCGAGGCCGAACTGAACGGCTACGACGAGGCGATCATGCTCTCCTCCGATGGGCACGTCTCCGAGGGGAGTGCGGAGAATCTCTTCGTCGTCGATAATGGCGCGCTCGTGACGCCGCCCGGCGCGAACAACATCCTCGTTGGCATCACGCGGGCGACGGTGATTGCGCTGGCGAGTGACCTCGGCATCCCGGTGATCGAGCGACAGATCGACCGCAGCGAACTCTATGGCGTGTCGGAACTCTTCCTCTGCGGCACGGGCGCGCAGATTTCGCCCGTCACCTCCGTCGATCATCGCCCTATCGGGACGGGTGCGGTCGGGCCGGTCACGCGGCGATTGCAGGAGGTCTTCTTCAAGGCCGTGCGCGGCAACCTGCCGGCGCACCGGGACTGGTGCACGCCGGTCTATGTAGGCGCGCGGACGCCCGCAGCGGCGCGCTGATGCCGCCACAGGGTCCTGACGACCGGGAGAAGGATGCGCGGCGCACCGGGGAACCCGACGCGCCCACGCCCGATGAGGAGATGCCCGGTATGTTCACCGCCCCGCCGCCCGTTTCCCCGCCGCCCACTCCCGACCGACCGGCGAACGCGCCCGCACCGGGGGGATCAACGTCCTACAACCCGTACGACACGGCGGCGTGGCGGACGACGCCCGCGCCCGATCAGTCGCTGCCACGCGGCGGGCCGTATTCCGGGCAGTTCCCCGCGCAGGAGCCGCCGCCGCCGCCGCGACGGAGCGGCCCGCTTCCCACGGTGCCGAACGATGCGCCCGCATACCGGCGCAGCGGGCAGTTCCCTACGCCGCCAGCGGATCAAAACCGGGGGAGTGGCGCGTTCGCCGCGCCGCCATCGACGCCGTACCAGAGTGGCGCGTACGTCGTGCCACCGGACGCCGCGCCGGGGGCGTACAATCCCGCCGCGTCGGGGCAGTTCCCGTACCCCCGCGCGCGCGGGCAGACCGGGCAGTTTTCGATCCAGGCACCGGCGCAATCGCCACCCGTTCGCGTGCGGCAGAGTGGGCCAATCGGCACCGGCGAGTTGACAAGCACGGGCAGTCGGCGGGTGGTCGTCGCGCCGGACGCCGGCGAGCGGTCCATCCTGACGGATCGACCGGCGCTCGCGTTTCTCGTCACCGCGCTCCTCCTCGTCGGCGCGATGATCGCGTACATCGCCGCGCGGTACATGCACTTCCCGGCTCAGATCGCGTTCCACTTCGGCCCGGCGGGGTCGAGCCAGCCGAACCGCATCGGCGACAAGCGGGAGTTGTGGACGATCCCGTTCATCGTCGGCATCGTCCTCGCCGCGAACACCGCGCTCGCGTGGGCGCTCCACCGTTACGACCGCTTCGCCGCGCGCCTCCTGACGCTCGGCAGCGCGGTTGTCGCCGCGATCGCCTGGGTGGTCTTCCTCACGCTGCTGCACCGCTGATTTGCGCTTTCCCTATGCTATACTCGTGCCGCGTTCGGCAGCGAAATGGCGTGGTTCCGCGACCATGCCGCGCGGGTGATGGGGCGGAGACGCAGTGGCGAATCTGATTACCGTAATTCGGCTCTTCGTGCTCTTCGGGACGGTCGGGTTGCTCTACACGCGGCAGCCACTGGCCGTCGCATGCGTCGTCGTGCTCGTCTATCTGATCATCGCGTCGGACGCGCTGGACGGCATCGTGGCGCGGCGGCGGGGGCGGGCGGACGAGTTCGGCGCGGTCTTCGACATCGCGGGAGATCGCGTCGTCGAGATGACCTTCTGGGTCGTCTTCGCCCACCTCGGCATCATCCCGGTCTGGATCCCGCTGGCGATGATCACGCGCGGCTTCATGATCGACGCGATGCGCTCGCTCGGCCTGAAGGAGGGGAAGACCGCCTTCGGCAAGAACTCGATGATGCGCTCGCCGATCACCCAATGGCTCACTGGCTCGCGCTTCATGCGCGCCTTCTACGGCGTGGCGAAGGTGCTCGCGTTCGGCTTCCTCGCCGGGTTGTTCGGCGCGCGATTGCCGCACACCAATGCGTTCCTTGCGCCGTACGACACCTCCGTTGGCCGGGCCGTGACGTGGTTCTTCGTCTACAGCGCGGTGATCCTCTCGCTCGTGCGCGGCCTGCCCGTCGTCTACGACTCGTGGGACAACCTCACCGGCAAGGCGGCGCGCGCGGACCCCCGACCGCGCACCCCGCAGGGCAGTTTGATTCAGGAACCCGCGCCCACGGCGAACGCCCCTGGGGAGGCATCGGGTGACTGACAAGCCCGCCGACCGCGTCCGCTCCGACCCGTCGAACCTGCCCGCCGCCACCGAGACGACCGTCCCCCTCGTGGGGAACCGCGCCGTCGTCGAGGCGACGGAGATTCCCGTCACCCCGCGCGACGCAGGCGCGGCGGCATCCATCGGCGCGATCTTCGATGTGGACCGCACCCTGCTGCCGGGGACGACGGCGGAACGTCTCTTTCTGCGCTACCTCTGGGAGAAGCGGCAACTCGGCGTGCGCGAGGCGTTGCTGACGGCGGGGTTCGCCGTGCGCCACCTCCGCCCGACGCCGTCGCACATCGTGCAGAGCATCCGGCGGCACCGCCCCTACCTGCGTGGCAAGGACCTCGCGGAGATGCAGCAACTCGGTCTGGACTGCTTCGAGCGGGACATCCGCCCCCAGATCGCGGCGCGCGGCATCGAGACGGTCGCGTCGCACCGGGCGCGGGGGCACACGACGGTGATGCTCTCCGGCTCGCTCTGGTTTCTACTGCAACCGATGGCGGAGTTCCTCGGCATCAACCATGTGATCGCGACGCGGCTCGCGGTCAAGGCGTCATCGACGCCGGGACGCGGGCCGAGACTGACGACGCGCCTTGAGGGGCCGCACCCGTACGGACGGGCGAAGGCGCTCCTCGTGCAGCGGTTCGCGGCGGAGCACGCGCTCAACCTCGATGCGTCGTCCGCCTACGCTGATCACTACACGGACGCGCCAATGCTCGCGCTGGTCGGCAATCCGATCTGCGTTAACCCGGACGCGCGCCTGCGGCGTGAGGCGGAGCAGCGCGGCTGGCAGATCGAAGCCTTTGTCTGAAATCGTAAAAGCATGGAATCGTGGGGGATAAGGGGTGAGGGGTGGGGTACGTGCTGAAGCGATTGATTGAATCGCCACCGCCCTGGCTGCGGCGGGCCGGGAATTACGCCGCGCAGGTCGTGAGCGTGCTGCTCCTCGGCATCCCGCGACCCGTCGGCTATTGGGTGTCGGATCGGTTCGGCGACTACTTCTACCGGCGCAACAGGAACCTACGCGCCAATGTGGCGGACAACATGCGCCATGTGATGGGTATCGGGGCGACGGAACCGGCGGTGCAGGCGGCGGTGCATCGGGCGTTCCAGATGCAGGCGCGTAACGGCTTCGACCTCCTCCGGGTGCCGCGCGTCTCGCTCAAGCGGCTGGATCGGCAGGTGCGCGTCGACGGCGACTGGCGCATCGTCGATGAGACGCTCGCGGCGGGTCGGGGTGTCATCATGTGCTCGGCGCACTACGGGGCGTTCGACATCATGGGGCAGTTCATCATCAATCGCGGCTACGACGCGCATCTCCTCGTCGGGCGCACCACCTCGGCCTTCGTGCACGACTCCGTGACGTACCTGCGGCAGTCGCGCGGGTGGCAGATCGAGCAGGTGGAGGAGGCGGGGAGCGTGCGCCGCGTGATGAAGGCGCTGAAGGAGGGCAAATTCGTCGGCATGGTCGTCGATCGTGACTGGTCGGGCACCGGCGCGCCCGTGACCTTCTTCGGCGCGGAGACGACGTTGCCGACAGGACATATCCGCATGGCTCTCGCGACGAACGCGGAGATCATCACGATCCTGACGCCGCGTATCGACACCACGCATTACGGGTTCGTGCTGCGCCATGTGCCACTGCAACGGACGGGCAAGACGGCGGCGGACGTTGCGGAGAACATGCGCCGCGTCCTCGCTAACATGGAGGCGGTGATCGCCAATGATCCCGGCCAGTGGGTGCTCTTTCGCCCCGTCTGGCCGCGCGCGGGCGCTGCATCAGCACATGCCAAAGAGTGACACCGTGTGGGGAGGAAAAGGGAATGGCGAATGCCGCGAAGAAGCCACCGGGGCAACACATCCTCGTCATCAATGACGCGCAGGAAATCCTCGATCTCTTTCGGATGATTCTGGAAGAGGAAGGATTCCGCGTCACCGTGATCGGGTTCGCGGTCGAGGACATGAAGAAAATCCTCGACGCCGCAGCGGACCTGGTCATCCTCGATCTCGTCTTCGACCGCGAGTACATCGGCTGGCAGACGCTGCAGAAGATGAAGATGCATCGCGACACCGCGACGATCCCCGTGCTCGTCTGCACGGCGGAGGTGCGCAAGGCGCAGGAGATTCAGGGGTACCTGACCGAGAAAGGCGTCGGTCTGCTGCTCAAGCCGTTCGACATCGACGAACTGATTGGTCAGGTTCGGCGTTTGCTCTCCGGCGATCAACCGATGAACGTCGAAGCGAAAACCTGATCGATACGGCGATCCTTCGCCCTGCCACGCCACGACTGTAACGCCTCCCGCCCTACTGATGGCGGCGGCGCTTCGCCTGCGGGCGCGACGCGGCGCGCGGCGCGCTCGCGACGAGTTCGGGCGCGTCCCCCCAGAGGTCATATTCGTCCGCCTCGGTGATCCGCACGGGGATGATGCTGCCGATGGGGTGGACGCCCGCGACGAAGACGAGGCCATCGACCTCCGGCGCGTGGCGCTTCGCGCGGCCCGCGCTGATCGGCAGGGTCATGCCCGCCTCGTCCTCGACCTCCCCCTCCCCCTCGATCAGCACATCGAGCGTGCGCCCGACGAGTGCACGGTTCTTGGCGAGCGAAATCTCCCGCTGCACCTCCATCAGGCGGGCGTACCGCTCCTGCTTCACCGCGGCGGCCACATCGTCGGGCAGGAGGGAGGCGCGGGTGCCCGGCTCGTCGCAGTAGGTGAACGCGCCGACGTGGTCGAACTGCATCTCGCCGATGAAGTCGAGCAGCGTCTGGAACTGCTCCTCCGTCTCGCCGGGGTAGCCGACGATGAACGTCGTGCGGAGCGCGATATCCGGCATCCGCTCGCGGAGCGCGGCGATGGTGCGGCGCGTCTGCGCGGCATCCGACGGGCGACCCATCGCGCGCAGCACGGAGGGATGCGCGTGCTGCAACGGAAAATCCATATACGGCACAAGTTGTGGATGGCTGGCGAGTGTGTCGATCAGTTGCGGGTTGATGTGCGTCGGGTAGAGGTAGTGCATCCGCAGCCAGGGGAGTTCCGGCGTCTGCTCGCAGACCCACGCGAGGAGTTCCGCGAGCGTCGTGCGCGGCCGGAGGTCCTGCCCGTACGCGCCCGTGTTCTGGGAGATGAAGACGACCTCCTGCGTGCCCCCCGCGACGAGGCTGCGCACCTCCTCGAGGACGGCGATGGGCCGCTTGGAGACGCTCGGCCCCTTGATCGAGGGGATGGTGCAGAAGGCGCAGGTATGATTGCAGCCGTCCGCGATCTTGACGTACGCGCTCGGCCTGCCGGTGGCGCGCGCGAACGGTGCGATCAACCCGTCCGCCGTGATCTCGGCAAGCGGCAGTGGGATCATGCCATCGGCGGCTGCATCCGCCGCGAGGCGGCTGCCCACCCACGTCTCGGGCGCGGCGTCGCGGCCCGTCAGTTCATCGACAAGGTCCGCGATGCCGCTCCATTGCTGCGTCTTGATGACCGCATCGACGCCCCGCTCGTCCTTCACGGTCTGCTCCCAGCCAGGGAGTGCGGGTAGGCACCCCGCCGCGACGAGCAACTGCCCCGGCCGCTTGCGCCCCGCCAGCTCGCGCAGCACGCCCATCGACTCGTCCCGCGAGGGCGCGATGAAGCCGCAGGTGTTGACGATCACGACTTCCGCCGCGCGTGGCGCGCTCACGGCCTCATATCCGCGCCGCGAAAGGACCGAATGCATCCCCTCCGAGTCCACGGCGTTTTTGGCGCACCCGAGCGTCAGAATGTGGTACGTGCGTTGCTTTGGCAAAGGATTCTCCCGGTAGTCAGTAGTCAGTAGCCAGTAGCCAGTAGCCGGTAGTCAGTAGCCGGTAGCCAGTAAGGACACCAAGTTCCGCATCACTGACTACTGGCTACCGGCTACCGGCTACTTCCCCTAACGATAATTAACGAACTGGAGCGCGACGGGATAGTCGTCCTCGTGCGCGCGGAAGTGGCCGATGACGGTCTGGAGGTCGTCGCGGTTCTTGCCTTGCACGCGGATCGCATCGCCCTGAATCTGCGGCTGCACCTTCTTGAACTCGTCGCGGATCGTCTTGACCATCTTCTTGGCGACATCCTCCGGCAAGCCCTCCTTGAGGGTGATGACCTGCTTCGCGCGGCCCCCGGAGATTTCCTCGACCTTGCCCGCGTCGAGGATCTTGAGCGAGAGGTTGCGCCGCAGCACCTTGCTCTCCAGCAGGTCCCGGATTGTCGCGATGACGTAATCCGATGGCGCGGTGATTGTGATCGCCTTCTCGTCGAGGTCGATCTCGCTCTTCGTATCTTTCAGGTCGTACCGCGTGACCATCTCGCGCTGCGCCTGGTCCATCGCGTTCTTCAGTTCTTGCCGGTCGAACTTCGAGACAATATCGAAGGATGCGGTCGCTGCCATCCTGTTCTCCCTTCATCGGATTCAGTGCTGAGTGCTTAGTGCTGAGTACGACGTATGGTAATAACTCAGCACGATACTTGCAGTCTCTCTGACTGCCGAACGGAAAGTATAGCACGGCCTCCGTGGTATGATCGGTCAGCATCTGGCTCGTGTCGCGATCTTAGCACTCAGCACTCAGCACTCAGCACTTCCCCTGGAGGTTTGCGTGAACGAATCCGATCCCCCCGATAAGCGGGGTTCCTACCGGCCACCGGTGCCCGGCCGGGTGAATCTGCGGACGGGGGCGGACAACTCGCAGTTCCCGCCGCTGCCGCCGCCGCCGCCCGCCGAGCAGCGCGTTTGGGCGCCGCCGATGACGGTCGGGGTGATCGCGGACACGCATATCCCCTCCCGCGCGCGGGATGTGCCGTACCCGGTCGCGAATGCGCTGCGCACTGTCGATCTCATCATCCACGCGGGCGACATGACGACGCGCGACGCGCTGGAGCGGGTGCGTCGGCTCGGGCCGCCGGTGCTCGCGGTGCGCGGCAACACCGACTCCCCGGATGTCGCGATGACGCTACCGGTGCAGCGGATCGTGATGATCGGCCCGTGGCGCGTCGGCGTCGTGCACGGCAACGGCGGCGCGGGCGGGACGACGCCGGAGCGCGCCCGTCGCTCGTTCTCGGAGGTGGATTGCGTCATCTTCGGGCACAGCCACCAGCCGATGAACGAGCGGGTGAACGGCGTGCTGCTCTTCAACCCCGGATCGCCGACGGATCGCCGGGGCGAGGCGATGTTCTCCTACGGCCTGTTGCGCGTCACCGACGAGGGGATCGAGAGCGAGATTGTCCGCTTTCAGCGCGACTGATCCGTGCCGCTGCGGTACAAGCGAACCTGCACCTTCTCCAATGTCACCGGTCTGTTTGTCCAGAGAAAGGGAGGCACGACCGTGCGTGTGGTAATTGTCGCGGTTGGCGGATCGTTGGGCGCGTTGAGCCGGTACTTCTTGCAAGGTTGGATCCTCGAACGGACCGGCCCCAGCGTGCTCGCTCTCTTCGTCATCAACATCAGCGGCGCGTTCGCGCTCGGGCTGATCCTGACCCTCGCGGCGGAACGCGCGCTCATCAGCCCGGATGTGCGCCTCCTGCTGACAACGGGCTTTCTGAGCGCGTACACCACCTTCTCCTCGTGGATGCTCGAGTCCGTGCAACTTATCCAGGTGGGCAGCATTGCGCGGGCCGCACTGAACGTCGTCGGGAGCGTCGTTGCGGGCTTAATCGCGGTCTCTCTCGGAATCATCGTGGCGCGCCTCATCTGACAATGAACAACGGGGAATATGCGCGGCCCATCGGCGCGTTGCACAAGAGGCGGGCACCGCTTTCATCGCGGACCGTGCGACCATTGACCCGTGAATTCTCGGAGGGAGCCTGAACATGGCGGTAACATCGGAGCGCTTCAACGAAGGCCTGACGTACCAGCAGTACGTCGATCAGATGACGCAGAACAAGGAACGGTTCAACGAGAACCGCGAGAGTGCGAAGGTCTCAGCGGACGATGCGGCGCATTTCCGCAACCTGCCGCCGCTCAACGTCCTCGCCATCGCGGAGGACTGGTGTGGCGACGTGATCGCGGGGCTTCCCGTGCTCGGCAAGATCGCCGATGCCTCCGGAAACATGAACATCCGGGTCTT
>JBBSII010000018.1:0-16710 GCA_038232175.1 Thermomicrobiales bacterium | reverse complement strand
GTTCGACTTGCATGCATTAGGCACGCCGCCAGCGTTTATCCTGAGCCAGGATCAAACTCTCAATCCATTATCGTCCACCACGCATCCCTGCATGGCGCGAGTGCCTTCGCTGGCCCTCTCTCCCTTCCCCTCTGCTGGTAATGGGCGGCGCGACAGGGGATAAAAATCCGCCCCCAGGGCGGTTCTCGTAACCCCTCGCGCATGCCGTTCGTTCGACGGCTTGGAGATAGTACACCCCCCACAAAACCGTGTCAATACCCCAGCAGGGGCAATTTCAAAAGAGCGGCGCCCCTGCCCTGCCCGGTTTGATCCGTCTGTGCCAATCGTGCTAGGCTGTGCAAGGAGCGAGCGACAATTGTCGCCCATGGGGGCGGCGCACAATGAGGGGTGACGAGCGTGTTTTTTCGCGACCTGACGCATGACAGCCGTTTCTGGATCGTCGTTCTCACCAGCTTCGGCCTTCTGCTGACGATTGAGCGCGTGCAGGCGTACGCGAACGGCCCGTGGCCTCAGATGCAGCGCGACCGCGAGCGCCGACCGATCGCGATGGGCAACCCCACCGCCTGGTTCGCCGTGATGATTCTCCTTCTACCGGGGCTGGTTCTTCTTCTGGCGAATGTCGCTATCCTCTTATGGGCGAAGTACCCACGCCGCAGCGTCCAGGTGCTCGCCGCCTTTCTCCTCTTGCTGCCGTGGATTATCTTCACGATTGGCAGCATCGAGGGGCTTGGGCTTGCCGCCTATATGCGGCGTGTCGGGATCGCGCTCCCCATCGCGCTCTGCGTCAGCCTCGCGCTCGCGGATTTACTCCTCTTCTTCACCTTTCTCGATCTGGTCGAGAGCACCAATCTCCGGGATTCGTTGCGCCACATCCGTCGGTAGCGGCGGGCCTGTGGCACGGTGGAATGAACGCTCGGTTCATGGTAGAATATCGGGCACGGTGGATTACCATCGTCGGGCCCTGCATGGGGGCAAATTTTAGGAAAAATGAAAGAGGATCGCGTGCGCGCCTTTCGTCTCACGCGCGTTGCGGGCATTGACGTGAACGTCCATCCCACATTCGCGCTGGTCGTCCTCTGGTTCGCGTACATCTGGGGTGTCGATACCGACGCCGGCCTTCCCGGCTTGCTGTTCGGCATGGCGCTCGTTGTCGCGCTCTTTACGTGCGTCCTGCTCCATGAACTCGGTCACAGCCTCGTCGCACGGCGTGTGGGTATTCGCGTACATGACATCACCCTGCTCCCGATCGGCGGAGTGGCACGTATTGAACGCTCCCCCGTGCATCCGGGCGATGAGTTCTGGCTGGCACTGGCCGGCCCAGCGGTGAATGTCGTCATTGCGCTCGCGCTGACGCCGATTGTCGCGTTCATCGGATGGGCGGGGCAGGTCGATGGTGTTTCGGGTCTCATCGCCGCGCTCGGCCAGGTCGATCTCGTTGGCTTCGCGGTCTATCTCCTCTTCGCCAACATCTCGCTCGTCGTCTTCAACCTGATCCCAGCGTTCCCGATGGACGGCGGCCGTATTCTCCGCGCGATGATGAGTCTCATTATGACTCGCGCGCTCGCGACCCAAATTGCCGTGATGATCGGCAAGGTAATTGCGGTCTGCTTCGTCATTCTGGGCGGTCTCACGCTGCACGACTGGACGCTCCCGATGGTCGGCGTCTTCATCTTCGTCGGCGCACACATGGAGGGCCGCGCGGTCGCGATGGAGGAGGCGCTCCGACGGATGCATGTCGGCCAATGCATCACCTGGGAGGCGGGCGGCATCGGCCCATACGAGCCGCTCGCGATGGCGCTGCTCGGTGGACCGCGCGATCTCGCCGTCGCGGAGCGCGGGCGCGTCGTTGGCATCCTCTGGAAGGTTGACATCCTCAATGCCCTGCGCGCGCGTGGCTCCAGTGTGCGCGTCTTTGAAATTATGGATAGTTACCCGCCGATTGTCGATGTGGACACCTCGCTCTACCTCGCGCAGCAGGCGATGGTGCGCGCGGATCGCGGCGCGGTGCTTGTCACGGAGCATGGCGCGTATCGTGGAATCCTGACGGCGGAACGGTACTGGTATCTCCACCGCCTGATGCAGACGCGCCGCCGCGCTGCGGGTGCCGAGCGATACTGGGGTTGGCTGTTCTCGTATGGTCGCCGCTGGCGACGCCACACGAAGGCGCTTCCGCTCCTCGGTCGTCGCCCGCTCCTCTAAGCATGATGCCAAACCCTGGAACAGCCGTGATGCAACAGCGCGTGCGAACCATGCTGACGGGCGACGCGCGCGATGCGCCGCGCCTGTGTGCGAGCCTTCTCGCGCTGTATTGCGTTTTCTGGTGCTGCTGGGCGCTCGCGGTGATCGGCATTTCCCGCGATATGCAACTGCCCATCGACGAGCGGTGGGCGGGGAGCGCGATGCTCGCAATCGAGGGGCTGATCGCGACGCTCTGGGCGGCCCTCACATTCTCGTGGCGGCGCGCGGTAGCGGTGGCGGCTGTCGTTCTGCCGCTTGCATTCGGCGTGGAGTACATCGGCGTCCGCTTTGGTGCCCCATTCGGGCGATACCACTATACCGGCGCGTTGGTCCCGCGGCTCGTCGGCATCCCGCTCCCGATCACCTGCGCGTGGATGATGATCGCGCTCGGATCGCTCGCCGTCGCCGCACGACTGGACGCACGCTGGCCCCGGTGGGCCATCATCCTCGTTTCCGCACTCCTCGCGACCGCGCTCGACGCCTGCATCGAACCGACCGCCGTTCATCTCAAAATGTACTGGCTCTGGGATGAGACCGGGCGCTATTACGGCGTTCCGCTGAAGAATTTCGCGGGTTGGTTCGTCGCGGCGTGGGTCATTAATGCGTGCGTGGCGTGGGCGCTTTGGGGGCGTCGTGCGCCCTCCTTCCCGGTGCCACCCTTCATTCCGATGAGCCTCTTCTGGGCGACGGTCGTGATGTTCGCCGTGATCGCGTTATTCCGTGGTTACCCGGCGGCGACGCTTATCGGCTTGACGCTCGCCGTCTGCGGCATTGCGCCCGCTATTCGTCGGGGATGGCATCGGCGCGATGCGCGGTCGCATAGACCCGCCCCTTCCACGCGACCCGCCCACGCCGATACCAGCGGATCGCGTTCAGCAGAATAAGGATCGAGAGCACGACGCTGATCGGGTGCAGTATGGCAGTCCAGAGCGGCTGCCGGATGCGGTAGTTGACGAGGCACCGCTGCACCAGCATCGCCAGGATGAGGAACACTGCCGGGAACACGAGCCGATTTCCGGGATCGCCCCAAAGTATGACCCCCAGCACGACCAATGGAACAACGTAGAGCAGGATCATTACCGCCGAAATTGCCACCGCACCGACCATCGAGTGCCCCATCAGCGCGAACGCATTCTTGGAAAAACCCCGCCAGACTTCGCCGACATTCCGATACATTCGCGTCCGCACACTCCCGGCGCCATCGACCAGCCGCAGGCGCAACCCGAGCGTCTTCGCCAGCTGCGCAAGGCTCATGTCGTCGAGCACCGAGTCGCGCACGGCGGCATGGCCACCGATCGTGGCGTATGCGTCCCGCGTGAACGCCAGCAACTGACCGTTCGCGGCGACGATGCGCGGCGATGGGTCGGTCCATACCCGCCCGACCGGCAGGAACGCCCAGACGGTGAACAGCATGTAGGGGATCGTCAGCATCTCGCCCCACGAGCCAATGATCTGCTCAGGGAATGCGGTCACGACGGCCGCATCGTCCGCAAACGAGCCGACGACCGAGGCGATCATCGTCGGTGCATGAACGGTGTCCGCGTCCGTGAAGAGCAGAATGTTGCCCTGCGCGTGCTGACTCAGTTGCTCGCACGCGAACGATTTCCCTTTCCAGCCCGCAGGCAGGGCCGCGCCGTCGATGAGCCGCACGCACGGGTGCGTCGCCGCGAATGCGGAGACAAGGGCGGCGGTCGCGTCAGTGCTGCCGTCATCGAGCACGATGATCTCGAATGCCGGGTAGCGCTGGTCGATCAGCGACTGGATGCACGCGACGATTGATCGCTCCTCATCGCGCGCTGGGACGAGCACGGAGACGAATGGCGGGGCGGCGTCCGGGGGTGCGAAGGTATCGAGGCGGCGAAACGCGCGCAGGTTGCCGAGCACGTTGATCGTTGTGATCAGCGCAATCAGGCAGGAAGCGATCTCGATCACCCATACCCACGTCATGGCTCGTCCACGAGGCGAGAGCGGCGCAGCGCGCGGTCGAAGAGATCATTCACGCCCGCCTGCCCGCGCAGGATCGTGCGGTATGCGGTGAGATTTTCCGTGCAAATATCGTGCTGGAGCGTATCGAGTTCCGTTGTCATCGCCGCCTGAATACGCCGCGTGCTCGCCGGGATGTCGCGCGCGGCGTCATAGTCGTACACCTGAACCGCCCCGATACGCACAAAGATTTCGGGGTGTTGCTCGCCGCGAAAGATGGGTTGCCACGCGACCGGCAACAGCCCGACGCTTCGCCCGTCGCGCGTGGCACGGCGCAGGATGTGCGCCGCGCCGGGATGCATGGCAATCGGGCGGCGATCGGGCGGCACGATGTCCGCCTGCGGGAAGAGCCAGACGATGGGCCGGGGGCGCGTCGTGAGGATGTGCGCGGCGTATGCCACGCTCCGCGCTGCGTCGCGCGCGTCGGATCGGTCGACCGAGAAACACCCCGCCCACGCGAAGAATGGATAGCGGCGCAACTGCGCTTCTTCCATCATTAAGTACCGCGAGAGGCCGTAGTGCCGCGCGCAGAGGAGCGCGGTGTATCCGTCCCACCACGACGGGTGGTTCGCGACGCCGAGGAGTGGCACCCCGGCGGCGCGCGGATTTTCCGCCGCGTGGCAGCGGACGCGCGCGAACATCCGTCGCATCGCGGATCGGACGAGCAACCAGACGAGTAAGTCCCCGATGGGGGTTTTTCTCTCAACCATTCGTGGCTGATTCACCGTGCCTGACTGCTCCCCTTCGCGATGATCACGGCGCTGTTCGTACACCGGTGCGGGTTTTCGGGTACAATGGATACTGTGGCGTCGTCGCCACGGGTAGTATAGTGATTCTTCGGCGAGGGCGCACAGGGATGCAGGTAATTGTCATCGGCGCGGGCATGGGTGGCCTCGCCGCCGCCAGCCGACTCGCCGCGCACGGTGCGCACGTCACCGTTTTCGAGCAGAACGCGCGCATCGGCGGCAAACTCAATCAGTGGTCGGCGGACGGCTGGACCTTCGATACCGGCCCGTCGCTCCTGACGATGCCCGATGTGCTGCGGGACCTCTTCCGGGATGCCGGGCGCGCGCTCGATGACTACCTGACGCTCGACCGCGTCGATCCCATCTGCCGCTACTTCTTCGCGGACGGCGAGCAGATCGACATGACGACGGATAGCGCCGCGATGGCCGAGCAGATCGCGCGACTCTCCCCGCGCGACGTGCCCGCCTTCTTCCGTTTCATTGCGCACGCCAGCGATCTGTATGCACTCGCCGGTGCGCCCTTCCTGCGCTATCCGATGCGGGCGGAGACGCTCATCCGCGAGCGGTCAAACCTCTTCCCGTCCGGTTTTCGCCCGCGTGACTTGATGAAGTTCGCATCGCCGCGCACGGTGCACGGCACGACCGCGCGGTTTTTCACCGACCCCCGCATCCGGCAGGTTTTCGACCGGTACGCGACCTACAACGGCTCCTCGCCCTATCGCGCGCCTGCCGCGTTCTGCCTGATCCCGTTCGTCGAGTTTGCCACCGGCGCGTGGCATCCGCGCGGCGGCATGTACCGGATCGCGGAGGCGCTTGCGGCGCTCGTTGCGGAGCAGGGTGTGACGCTCCACCTGAAGAGTGCCGTGCAGTCAATCGAGGTGCGTAACGGTCGTGCGTGCGGCGTGCGCCTCGCGGATGGCACGCACGTCGCGGCGGATGTTGTGCTCTCGAATGTGGATGTGATGACGACGTATGAACGTCTGATCACGGATCACTCACCGGCGACGGTGCGGGCGGGCGAGGCGCTGAAGAAGTTGGAGCCATCGTATTCCGGGTTCCTGCTCCTGCTCGGCACACGACGCACATTTCCGGAACTGCCCCACCACACGATTTTCTTCTCGCGCGATTACCGCGCGGAGTTCCGCGACATTCAGGCGCGCCGCGTCCCGTCATCTGACCCGACGATCTACATCGGCCGCGCGACGGCGACGGATCCGTCGTCCGCGCCGCCCGGTTGCGACAACCTCTTCATCATGGTCAACGTCCCCTATCTCGACGGGAAGACGAATTGGGTGACGCGCGCGCCGCAGTATCGCGATCAGATTCTCGAATCGCTCCGGCGAAAGGGACTCGACATCGCACCGGCGATCGCGGTCGAGTCCATCTGGACGCCGGAGACGCTCGCGGCGTCCTACGGCGCGCAACGGGGCGCGATCTACGGCTTCGCCTCGAACACGCGGCGTGCGGCCTTCCTCCGCCCGCCCAATCAATCCGCCGCCATCCGCGATCTCTACTTCGCGGGCGGCAGCACGCACCCGGGCGGCGGCGTGCCGCTCGCGCTCCTCTCCGGGCGTATCGCGGCGGACGTGATGCTGCGCGCGGCATCCCCGGCGGAGCGTGCGGCATGAGCGTGCGCACAACGCCATTGCGCTGGCAACTCGCACCGCGAATGGACGATGCAGACCGCGCGCACTACGGCGACATGCCGCCGCTCATTGCCGCGCTCCTACAGGGCCGGGGAGTTCCGCCCGCCGACGCCGCCACGTTCCTCAGTGATCGCGCGGCATCGCTCCCCGACCCGATGCTGATGAGCGGGATGGCGGACGCCGTCGCGCGCATTCGTCGGGCGCACGAGTCGGGGGAGACGGTCTGCATCTACGGCGACTACGACGCGGACGGTCTGACCGCACAGGCGGTGCTCGTCATCGCGTTTCGCGCCTGGGGATTCGCGGATGTGCGCCACTACACGCCTCACCGCGAGCGCGAGGGCTACGGGCTGCACGACCGCGCGCTCGCCGCACTGGTCGCGCAGGGAAGTTCGCTCGTCATCGCGGTCGATCTCGGCATCAGCAACGCGCGCGAAATCGCGCGCATCCACGAGCACGGCTTGGACGTGATCGTGGTCGATCATCACCACATCCCGGCGGACATCCCGCTTGCGGCGGCGGTCGTTAACCCGCATCTCCCGGACAATCGCTACCCCTATCCGCACCTCGCGGGCGTCGGCGTCGCCTACGCGCTCGTCCGCGCCCTCGCGCAGTCCGGCGCACCGTTCGCGCGGCCCGATGATGCACTCCTGAAGACGCTGCTCGCGTTCGTCGCAATAGGCACCGTCGCGGACATCGTGCCGCTCACCGGTGAGAACCGGACACTCGTGCAGGCCGGGTTGCGCGCGATTCAAAAGACGGATCACGCGGGTCTTCGGGCGCTCTGGGAGCGCGCCGGGATCGCAATCGGCACGACCGATGCGAGCCACATCGCCTTCGCCATCGCGCCGCGCCTCAATGCGCCCGGTCGCGTCCGTGGCGTTGAGGACGCGCATCGCCTCCTGCTGCCGACCTCAGAGCGGGAGGCGCGCCTGGCCGCGCTCGCGCTCGACGAGGCGAACCAGACACGGCAGGCGGAGACGCGCCGCGCCGTCAGCGAGGCAATCGCGCTGATCGACAGCAGCGCGCTCGCGGAGACGCAGCGGGTGCTCGTTGTGGGTGACGCAACTTGGAGCATCGGCATCGTTGGGCTGGTTGCGGCGCGGCTCGTCGAGCGGTATCACCGGCCCGCGCTCGTCTACGCGCAGGGCGCATCGACGAGCCGTGGCAGCGCGCGCAGCATCGCCGGGTTCGACATCATCGACGCGCTCCGGGCGAACGCGGCGTTGATGCTGCACTATGGCGGGCATCCGCGCGCGGCGGGCTTCACGATCGAGAATGCGAACATCGACGCGCTGCATCGTGCGCTCATGCATTGCGCGGACGCCCTCACCGGCGAAGAACTCGCGCCCGTCCTCCATCTCGACGCACAGGTCGCGCATGCCGAGGTCTCATTGCGGACGCACGACGAGATTGCGAAACTCGCGCCATTCGGGCACGCGAATGCGGAGCCGGTGCTGCTCGTCCCCGGCGTGCGTGTGCGCGAGGCGCGGTGTGTCGGCGGGGACGGGTCGCACCTCTCATTCCAGGCCGTCCTCTCGACCGGTGCGACGGTGCGCTGCATCGCCTTCGGGCTGGGCAGTCGGGAGGCGGAACTGACCGGCGCGGGGCGTCTCGATCTCGCGGCGATCCTCCAGCGCGACGTCTGGCAAGGTGATGTGCGGCTGCAACTGCGCGTGCGGGACTTCCGTCAGGCGTCCGACTGAACGTCGCGTCGCCGCAATCGCCCGCGAATTACGTCACCGAAGTACCGAATTTCATCGACCTTGAGCAGCCAGACGCCGATCAAGTAGACCACCGCACCAACACCCAGGCCCGCGACAACCGCGATTCCCTGGGTCACGAATGTCGCGTCCCCGATCCCGATTCCGATTCCGATTATCGTGTGAACCGCGCGGTCGGTCGCGACGACCGCGAGCGCCATCGCGACTGCGGCGATGCCCGCCCGCGCGACGGTGCCCCGGAGCGCAGTAACGCTGAACGTGGGGATGAAACGCCGCGCGAGCACGAGCATCACGATGGCGTGGAAAGCGAACTGCGCCGAGTTCGCGAGCACGAGACCGAGCACGCCGAGCGGCACGATCAGTGCGAACGAGACCGCGAGCAGCACCACCACGGAGGCCACCCCGACGATCACGGGCGTGCGCGTGTTCTTCCGCGCGTAGAAGGCGAAGAGTAGCAGCTGATCCCACGCGAGGAAGGGCAAGCCGACCGCGTAGCCGATCAGGGCGATGCGAATCTGGTGCACGCCCTCCGGCGTCGCCTTGCCGTAATTGAATAGCAGGTTGACGAGCGGCCCCGAGATGGCAATGAGTCCGAAGGTCGCGGGGAGGACGAGCGTCGTGACGAGGCGCATCCCAAGCGCGAGCGTTCGCCCGAACCCCGCCTCGTCCTCCTCGGCGGCGGCGCGAGAGAGGCGCGGGAGGGTCGCGATGCTGATTGCCGTCACGACCAGCCCGACCGTCAGTTGCTGAATTTGCGTCGCGAAGCGCATGGCGGGGATTCCATGTTCGCCGGTGCGCGTCGCGAGGTTCCGGTCGACAATCAGCGCCCAACTGTTGAAGAGCAAACCGAGAAAGACCGGCAGATAAAGCGCCCCGATCCGTCGCAGGACCGGATCACGCCACGCCAGGGAGGGCACGATACGCAGGCCCGTCCCCCAAAAACCCGGCACCTGGAGCGCGATGAGCAGCAACGCGCCAACGAGAATGCCGACGACCAAACTGTGGATGCCGAGGGCAGGCCCAAGCACAATGATCGACAGCACGACGGCGGCATTGCGCGCCGCGAGCGAGAGGGCGGGCATCGTGAACCGCTGCATCGCGTACAACGTCGATTGGAGCACCGAGGCGACGCCGAGCAGCAGCAGGGCCGGGAGTATCCAGCGGATCAGCGAGACGACGAGATCGCTGTCGTACGACGTGGTGTTGCCGCCGACCCCGGTCATCACCCATGCGACGCCGCGCGCCCCAAGTTCGAGCAGCACGAGCATCGCGCCGCCGCCAACCACCACGAGCGTCAGCAACTTGCCGACGACCGCGCCGAGTTCCGCGCGTTGATCCTCACCGACGAACTCGGAGAGCACCGGCACGAGCACCGCGCTCGCGATGCCGGATAGCAAGAGATCGAGAAAGATGGTCAGGACGTTCTCGGCGATCGTGTACGAACCCGTCACCACGCCGTCACCGAACATGCCCGCAATCAGCGACTCGCGCGGGATCGCGATAACGCGGCTGAAGATCGTGCCGATCATGACAATCACCGCCGCGCCCGCGATGCGCCCCGTCGTGCGCCGGTCGCTGTCGCGCGCGGTCTGCGGCGTCTCGTCCGGTTCGATAACCGTGGCGTGATCGACCGTGTCAACCATGCCGCATCTCCGTTTCGGTGCATCCGTGTGCGCGCAGGATGGTGCGCTCGATCGCCGTCGTGCTCCTGCCCGGCACGAGCGGCACGGTTGCGACGCGACCACCGTACGACCGCACGAGCGGCGCTTCGGGCAGCGGCGCCTTCCCCGCTTTCTTCTCGGCGAGGTCGGTCGCGTAATCGCCACCCTTGACGTAGATGTCGGGCTGGAGTTGCGCGATTGGCTCATCCGCCGTCAGCCCACCGAAGATGACAACCGCATCGACACAGCCGAGCGCGGCGAGCAGTTCGGCGCGCTCGGCGGCCGGGATGATCGGTCGCGTGGCACCTTTGCGGGCCGTGGTGCCCGCGTCATCATTGACGCCGACGACGAGCAGATCGCCAAGCGTGCGTGCCGCCTGCAAGTACCGCACATGGCCGACGTGCAGGAGGTCGAAATGACCGTTCGTGAAGACAATCCGCGCCCGATGCGCGCGCGCTTCGTCGCCGTATGCGCGGAGATCGCCAAGTCGCACAACGCTACCCATCACGGTCTGCCCCGATTGTCGATGCGAAGAGACGGTCGTCCGCCTCCATAACGGCGTGTTCCAGTTCGTCCGCGCTCACCGTCGCGTTGCCGAGCTTCCGCACCGCGACGCCCGCCGCGAGGTTCGCGAGATGCGCCGCAACGTCCATCCCCAGCCCTGCCGCGAGCGCGAGCGTCAGCACGACGATGAGCGTATCCCCCGCGCCCGTCACATCGAAAACATCGACGCGGCCCGCCGGGATATGGCCTGCACGGTCATCCACATCCAAATAGACGACGCCCTCATCCGCGAGCGAGACGACGATGTTCTCCGCCGCCAGCCGTTCCCGCATCGTCGGCAGCGCGCGCAACACCGCCGCGACGGAATCAAGCGGCGCGCGCAGGTATGCCGCCGCGTCCGCGCGGTTGTCCCGCACCAGCGTGTAACCTCGGTAAGGATCGAGGCTGCCCTGCGAATCGACCGTCGTGATCGCGCCCAATCGCTTCCCTGCTTCGCGCACCGCCACCGCCACCGCACCGTTGATCGTGCCATAGGTGTAGTCGGATACGAGCAGTGCGTCGGCGGCCGGGATCGCCGCGATCATCGCGATCAACTGCGCTTCGGTCGCGGCGGGGAGGGCGGCGCGTGAGCCGCGATCCACCCGCGCGACCTGCTGAGGGAAGCGAAAGAACCCCTCCGCAAGGAAGCGCGTCTTGCGGGTTGTCACGCGGTCCGGCGCGACGACGACGCCATGGGTATCGACGCCCGCCGATTTGAGCGCGGCGACGAGGGTTGTCGCGGTCGCGTCGTCACCGACGCAGCCGATCATGACGGACTCGCCGCCCATCGCGCGCACGGCGAGCGCGGGGAACGCCCCGCCGCCCGGCTGTGTCGCGTCCCGCTCGTGCTCCAAAACGAGCACCGGCGCTTCCCGCGAGACGCGCGCGACGGAGCCGTAGACGTATTCATCGAGCAGCATGTCCCCCACCACCACGACGCGCTGCCCGCGCAGCCGGGGGATCGCGGCGAGGAGCGTTTCGCGCGTCACCGCCATCACTAGCGGAACCGCACGTACGGAATCGCGATTGCCAGCGCGAGATAGACGACGTTCGGCAGGTCGAGCGCCATCACCTGGAAGAGCAGGCGCGACCGGCCGCTGTCGAGCCGCGTGTTGCCGAGCACATCGAGGATATCCGCGAGGCCGATGCCGAGCCGGTTCGCGAGGATGACGCGGCTGAGCACGATGCAGAGCACAACGCCGAGCACGCCGATCATCTGGTACGTGCTGCCCCGCTTCGCGCCCGTCACGCGCACAATTGCCTCCGCGATGCCGAAGGCGCTGCCGATCGCGAACCAGAATGACCAGATGGGTTGATACCCCCAGAGGATACCGACCGGGATCGCGACGACAAGGGCCACGATGACCGCGCGGGCGATGAGTTGTGGCGATGCGCGGTGGATTGATCTCATGCTTCCTCACGACCGAATCGTTGCCGAATTGCCGCGACGGTCGCCCACACCCCGAACTGCCAGACGCGCACGATGCGCGGGAACCGCATCGGCTGCCGACTGAGACGGTAGACCCATTCGAGGCCGCGCGCGCGCATCCACGCCGGGGCGCGCGGCACCCGGCCCGCGAGATAATCGAAGGTGCCGCCCACACCAATCGCGACGGGCGCGCGCAGATGCGGCAGGTTGCGGTCGATCCATTGATCCTGCTTCGGCATCCCGTACGCGACCAGCACAACGGCGGCATCGATCGCATTGATGCGTGCACGCGCCTCCGCATCATCGCGCGCATCGGCATCGCCGGACCACGTCCCGACGATGGTGGCGGACGGATAGCGCACGCGCAACACATCCGCTGCGGTTTCCGCGACACCGGGCGCTGCGCCGAGCAGAAAGAGCGGGATGCCGACTTCCGCCGCCGCGTGTGTTAGATCGTTGCCGGTGATTCGCTCGCGGAGCGGTGTGCCCGCCAGCCGCAATGCCTGCGTGATGCCCGCGCCGTCGGCGGTGACAAGCGCGGCGCGCTCGATGATCGCCCGTAAGGTCGCGTCGGCGCGGGCACGCATGACGTATTCGGGGTTCAGCGTCACGATGTGGGCGCACGCGTCGCGTTCGATCGATGACAGAATCAGGCGCATCACCTCATCGAGCGCGACATCATCGACGCGAATGCCGAGAACGCGACGATGCGCCCGTTCCGCCGCCGCCGAACCGACCTTCGATGCCACTGGAATCGTCATCGTCTCCGCGCTTTCCACGGTTCAGATCATAGCAGCGCGGGGGCGCACCGTCCACGAAGGCGTGTACACTACGCCGTGGAGTGGCACATGGAGGAAGGTTCGGCACGATGCACATTGGCGTCAACGCACACCTCTTGTCGTTCAAGGCGGGCTATCGACGGGCCGGGGTCAGCCAATACACCGAGCAAATTCTGCGCCATCTGATGCGCGACGTGCCCGCTTCCGGGGACAGCCTCACCGTCTTCGCGGCACCGGGCAATCCGCCACCCGGCTACGTGCTCGCGCCCGTTACATGGCGTCAGAGCAGGCTGCCGACGGGCGGCGCGCCGGGTCGCATCATCTGGGAGCAAGTCGTCGCACCGGTCGCCACCGCGCGCGCTCACATTGATGTGCTCTTTTGCCCCGTGAATGTCCTCCCGATCCTCACGCGCACGCCATCCGTCGTGACGGTGCACGATCTCGCGTTTCTCGCGCAGCCGGAGGCATTTCATCCATCGAAGCGGCGCTACCTCACGCTGATGACGCGCCTCTCCGTCCACCAGGCGCGCGCGGTGATCGCGGTGTCGGCGCACACAAAAGCCGATCTCACCCGCTCTTTCGGCATCGAAGCGGAGAAAATCACGATAATTCCGAACGCGGCAGACCTGCGATTCACGCCCGTGAGCGATCCCGCCGCCGTCGGCGCTTTCCGGCGATCGCATCACCTGCCGGAGCGTTTCATCCTCTTTGTCGGCACGCTTGAGCCGCGCAAGAATCTGCGACGACTGATCGAAGCCTTCGCCCGCCTCGCCGCCGACGATGCTGACCTTCGCCTCGTCGTCGTTGGCGCGTCAGGCTGGCTCACCAGTGACCTTGCCCCACTCGTCCAACGCCTCAACCTCAACGAGCGCATCATCTTCATGGGATATGTGGCCGACGACGAATTGCCCCGGTATTATCAGGCGGCGACGGTCTGCTGCTACCCGTCGCTCTACGAGGGGTTCGGCTTGCCCGTTCTCGAAGCGATGGCGTGCGGCACGCCCGTCGTCACATCGCGCACGAGCAGCATCCCCGACGTGACGGGCGATGCGGCGATCCTCATCGATCCGACCGATACCGACGCCATCGCGGGCGCACTCCACGCGGTGCTGACCTCACCGGAACGCCGCGTCGCGATGCGCGCGGCCGGTCTGGCGCGCGCCGCGACATTCTCGTGGGAGCGCACCGCCGCCGCGACGCTCGACGTGATTCGACGCGCCGCGCGCCGGTAGCGACATGCGGGTCACATCATGCTCACCGGATCGACGTCGATGGTCCAGCCGTACGGGATCGGGAACGACCGGAGCAGTGGCTCAAGGTCGTCCCCCGCGACGATGACCTGCCAGAGGTACTCGCCGCGCACGCGCGTGGTGAAGCAGGGTGCGGGGCCGATCAGTTCGATATCTTCCTTCTGCATCCGGTACGCTGCGCGCGCGAGCGCGAACGCCAGTTGGTCCGCTTCCACCCGCGCCTTCTCCTCGCTGCGGTTCTTCGTCACGAAGCGCGCCAGCCGCCGATACGGCGGGAAGCCGTGATGCTTGCGCGACGCGAGTTCGCCGCGCGCGAACGCGATGTAGTCGTGCTTCTGTGCCGCGACGAGGGCGAGGTGATCGGGCGTCTGTGTCTGGATCACGACGCGCCCCGGCGAACGCCGCCCGGCACGCCCCGCGACCTGCGTCAGCAACTGAAACGTGCGCTCCGCCGCGCGGAAGTCCGGCAAATGGAGTTGCGTGTCGCCATTAATGACGCCGATCACCGTCACCATCGGCAAGTCGAGGCCCTTGGCGACCATCTGCGTGCCGACGAGAATCTCGATCTCGCGCGATTCCAGCCGTTGCAGGATGCTCTCGTGCCCGCCCTCAGCCCGGAGGCTGTCCTGATCCCAGCGAACGACGCGCGCGCCCGGAAAGAGCCGGCGCGCCTCCTCCTCCACGCGCTGCGTGCCGACGCCATACGCGCGCACCTCCGTCTTGCCGCATTGCACGCAGCGCGTACTCGGGCGCACCTCGTAATCGCACCGGTGGCAGCGCAACCGCTCGCGATCCGCGTGGTAGACGAGCGGGACATCGCACTGCGGGCACTGGCGCACATGGCCGCACGCGCGGCACTGGCTGAACGTCGCCATGCCCCGGCGGTTGAGCAGCAGGATCGATTGTTCGTTGCGGCTTTGCGCGTCCCGCAGCAGCCCCGTGAGCGCGAGACTGAAGACGCCGCCATTCCCGTTGCGCCGCTCCTCGCGCATATCGACGAGTTCGACGGGCGGCAGGTCGAGCGTGCCATCGGTCGCGGTCGCGGCCCACGACGCGGGCCGCACCCGTTCCGCCAGCCGCAGGTACTGAATGTTGCCCCTGCGGGCATACGCATACGTCGCGAGGTCGGGCGTCGCGCTGCCGAGAATGCACGTCGCGGCACTGAGACGAGCGAGTTCCTGCGCGACATCGCGGGCGTGGTAGCGCGGCAACGCATCCTGCTTGTACGCGGCGTCGTGCTCCTCATCGAGCACGATGCAGCCGAGGTCGGCGATGGGCGCGAAGAGCGCCGAGCGCGGGCCGATGGCGACGAGCGCCTCCCCGCGCTGGAGACGCACCCAGTTCGCGTACCGCTGCGACTCCTTCAGGCCGCTGTGCAGCAGGGCGACCTGACCGGGGAAGCGCGCCTGAATGCGGCTCACCATCTGGGTCGCCAGCGCGATCTCCGGCACGCAGACAATCGCGCCCTTCCCCAGCCGCAGGCTGGCCGCCACCGCGCGGAGGTAAATTTCCGTCTTGCCGCTCCCCGTGACGCCGTGCAGCAGGAACGTCTCGCCCGTGCCCGCGTCGAGCGACGCGGCGATCCGCTGCCACGCGCGCTGCTGCGCCTCGGTTAACACGGGCACCGCCGCGCCGTGACCATTGACCAGTGTCTTCGTCACCGTGGCTGCGCCGAGTTCGACGAGGCCGCGGTCCGCGAGCCGGTTCAAGACCGCGAGGCCCGTTCCGGTCTGCTCGCGAAACTGGGCGACCGTAATCGCACCCGCAGGCAACCCGCCAACGATACCCGGTTGCGTTCCCCGCACGTGTCGGAGGAAGTCGAGGGCGGCCTGCTGCTTCGGCGCAGTCAGAGGCACGCCGAACTCCACCCCATCGAGGGCGCGGACATAGGGGATTGGCCGGCTCTGCGGCACCCGGTCGTGCGTGATCCGCGCATCCATCACGATCAGTCCGCGCTTCTTCAGCGTCGCAACCACGGTTGTCAGCGCGCCGCCGATGGCACGACGCAACTCGTTCAGGCTCGCGCCCGTCGTGTCGTCGAGCGTGGTTAAGTTCTCAACAACTGCCCGTTGCGCGGTCGTCAGCGTCGCCGGATCAATCGACCGGCCCCGCTCCGTCAGCCGGTAAATCTCGATCACACGCCGTTCGATGCCCGGCGGCATCATCAGCGAGGCGGCATGATAGAGCGAGCAGCAGTACCGCTCGCTGATCCAAGTCGCGAGGTTCATCTGCGCGGGTGTCAGGCAGAAGGTCGGCTCCACGAGCGCATGAATCTGCCGGGCGTCCGCGCGCGGCGCCTCACGGACGAGCGCGACGACGATGCCGAGCACCACTCTGTCCCGCAGCGGCACCCAGACGAGTTGACCGTGCGCGATGGTTGCGCGCAGTTCATCGGGGACGCAGTATGTCCACTCCGTCCAGTACTCCGGGATGATCGCGTTGACGCTCACGGTGGCGCAGAGCACGTCCGGTCCATCGCTGTCCGTCTGATCGCGCCCCTGAGGCACGAAATGTTCCGCTACGAATGGTGACGAAGGCAAGAGAACTCCCCCTGTACTACACGTACAGGGGGAGTATAGCAGAGGAACTGCGAACGATTGTGCTACGGTTCGACCCTCATCAGAGCGTTTTTCGTATTAACTGAATCGGCCAGATTCCCGGTGGCGGCGGGCTTTAGCCTGCCGATCCTCGCTGCGGCAGGCTAAAGCCCG
>JBBSII010000017.1:0-16965 GCA_038232175.1 Thermomicrobiales bacterium | reverse complement strand
ATGAGTAACGAGTAACGAGTATAGGAATGACGCAGTTCGCGAGAGAAACCCGGTGGTGGCCTTCAGCCTGCCACCACCGGGGAAAGTGTCCCAACTGCGTACGTCCCGGAGTAATGAGTGATGGTGATGTCCCTTGTTACTCGCTACTCGCTACTCCCCATGAGGGGAATATGGGACGCTACATCCAACGACGGCTAATGATCACGTTCCCGATTCTGGTCGCGATCACGGCGATCATCTTCACGCTGCTCCAGTTGACGCCGGGCGATCCGCTGGATGCGTACCTCTCCCCGGATGTCGTCTTGAGCGCGGAGCAGCGGGCATCGGCGCGCCATGACCTCGGGCTGGACCGGCCCGCGCCGGTCCGGTACGTCTTCTGGCTGCGCGAGACGGCACGGGGCAACCTCGGCTACCGGATCAAGACGGGGGAGGCGGTCGGCAGCGTCATTAAACAGCGGATCGTCCCGACGCTCTCCCTGATGGGCGCGGGGCTTGCGCTCGGCATCACCACCGGCATCGCGCTCGGCGTGATCTCCGCCGTGCGGCAGTATTCGTTCCTCGACTTCATCCTGACGATCTTCGCCTTCCTCGGCGCGTCCGTCCCCGCGTTCTTCGCCGGGTTGGTCGGGTTGTACATCTTCTCGCTCCGGCTCGGCTGGTTCCCGGCGGGCGGTCTGGCGACGCCGGGCCAGCCGTATTCATTCGGGGATCACGCCTATCATCTGATCCTGCCCGCGCTCATCCTCTCCATTTTTCAGGTCTCGTCGATCATGCGGTACACACGCTCCGCCATGCTCGGCGTCCTGCGGCAGGATTACATCCGCACGGCGCAGGCGAAGGGCCTCTCGCGGCGGGTCGCGATTGGTAGCCACGCGCTGCGGAACGCGCTGATCCCGATTGTCACGGTTGTTGGCGCGACGATCCCGGCGCTCGTCGGGGGCGCGGTCTTCCTCGAATCGATCTTCTCGTGGCCGGGGATGGGCACGCTCTATCTCGACGCGATCGCGGGCCGCGACTACCCCCTCATCATGGGCATGACGTTCATCATCGCGACGGTAATCCTCGTCGCGAACCTGCTCACCGACTTGGCATATGCGTTCATTGATCCGAGGATTCGCTATGGATAACGGGGCCGCAAAGATCGATGGGGCGCTCGCATCGCCCGTCGCGGGGACGCGCCAGAGCCGGAAACAGATGGTTGTGCAGACGCCGGTCCGTCAGGCGTTGCGGCGCTTCCGGCGGCACCGCCTGGCGGTGATCGGCGTCCTCGTCCTCGCGATCTTCATTCTGCTCGCAATTGGCGCACCGGTCGTCGCGCGCGTTGGACCCGATGCCATCGACCTCCTCGCGCGCAATCAGGGGCCAACCGCGAAGCACTGGTTCGGCACGGATCGCACGGGGCGCGACACCTTCTCACGCACCATCTACGCCGGGCGCGTCTCGCTCTCCATCGGGTTCGCTGCGGCGGCGATCTCAATTGTCGTCGGCGCGCTGCTCGGCGCGATTGCCGGATTCTTCGGCAAAGCGGCGGACAGCAGCATCATGCGGTTCACCGACATCGTTATGACCTTCCCCGCGATCATCATCATTCTCACGATCGTCGCATTGACCGGGCCGGGCATCATCAAAACGATGCTGATTATCGGCCTGCTGAACTGGCCCGTGCCCTGCCGCCTCGTGCGCGCGAAGTTCCTCTCGCTGCGGGAGCAGGAGTTCCTCGTCGCCGCCCGCGCGATGGGGGCGTCCTCCGCGCGGATGATCTCCGTGCACGCCTTTCCCAACACGGTGGACGTGCTCGTTGTGTACGCGAGTTTCGGTGTCGTCAACGCGATCCTGCTCGAAGCCGGGTTATCGTTCCTCGGCCTCGGCGTGCAGGCACCGACCGCCAGTTGGGGTAACATGATCAACGTCGCGCGGAATCTGCAGGTGCTCGAACAATTCCCGTGGCAGTGGGTCCCGGCGGGCGTCGCCATCGTGCTGACCGTGCTGGCGTGCAACTTCATCGGTGACGGCCTGCGCGACGCGCTCGATCCGCACATGAATATTTAAAAGGAGAGAAGAATGTCCGGATTGCCCAACGGTTTTGGCGGTATTGTCTCCCCTTTGTCTGCACGCCGATGACCGAAGATTTCGAGGTCGATGTCGCGTCGCTCAAACGGCTGATTAACTTCCAACTCGACGCCGGGGTGCACGGCCTGTTCATGCTCGGCTCGACGAGCGAGATCGTCTTCCTCACCGACAAGCAGCGCGAGACGGCGCTGGAAGTCGCGGTGCGGGTGGCGGCGGAACTGGTGTAGACAACCCCCTGACACCGGGATTGATTTGTGCCTTGCTCATATGACCGCAGCAGACTCCCCGACAGTGCCGCAATAAGGGGGCACGGCAATCATGTGACGCGCTCGCACGCACGCTGGTATGCATATTGCCTTGAGAATGGCCGACACGAAGGTCGTCGGAATTTCAGCAGTCGGTCGGAGAGGAATGAACGTGCTGGCAGGCGAAAGCGTCGAATCCACGCAACGAGGGAATGTCGTTACGGCAACGGACCGCACACCCAGGAGCGGTCCCATTGTCCCTCTGTATGTCTTTGGCACAGCGGCATTGCTCTGCATCTACGGTGTTACGTTCTACGCGAGTATTGACCTCTTCCAGAAGCCCTCCGACGACCCATATCGCATGGCATACATGTTCCTCGGCATCCTGAATGTGGTGGTGGTGCCTGCACTAATGCTGGCGGCGATCGCGCGTATGGGGCGGGCGTGGCTGACCGGTATGCCGCAACCAACGCTCTCCTTGTCACAGAAAATCCCGTTGTGGATTGCCTTTCTCCTGTCGTTGTTCTCCGTACCAGTCTGGATTGGCATGGCGAATATCGAGCAGCAGGGCTTGGCAGACGACATAACAGCCGCGTCCGATTTCTCACGGACAATCTGGATCGCCCCGTCGGGTTTTCTGATCGCCTATAGCCTTTCGCTCTTCGTCATCATCGCGCTCGCCACCGTTGCGTGGTCCAACGCCGAAGAAACGAACGCGCGGCTCATGGCGGAGACCGTGTAGCAGCTCTCCGCACGCAATCCGTACGCACACCAGACAGCAGTACACCTCCGACGATGCCGCGCCAATTGTCGCGACCCGCGCATCGGTGCGATGATATGCGGTAATGATGGTTCAGCACGCCCGATGGGCAGACGCGACGAAGGAGATGGGGATGACGGAAGGCAATGTCGCGACGGCGATGCCGGTGGGCACGGATTCCGGTGATGCGGAAATCGTCTGGCGTCCGAGCGCGGCATACTTGGAGCGGAGTCGCCTGCGCCGTTTCATGGAGCATGAGCGGATCGCCTCGTTCGACGATCTGCTCGTCCGGGCGGCGGACGATCCGGCGTGGTTCTGGGATGCCACCATCAAAGACCTCGACCTACAATTCTACCGCCCGTACAAGCAGGTAGTGGACCTCTCACATGGCGCGATGTGGCCGACATGGTTTGTCGGCGGGCAGTACAATTACGTCCACAACGCCCTCGACAAGCACGCCGTCGGCCCGCACGCGGGGAAGCCCGCGATCATCTGGGAGGGCGACGACGGCGCATCCCGGCAGTTGACGTACCGCGAACTCTGGGAAGGAACGAATCAACTCGCGGGCGCGCTCGCGGAACTCGGCGTCGGCAAGGGCGATCGCGTCGGCATCTTCATGCCGATGCTGCCGGAGACGGCGATGGCGACCTTCGCGGTCTCCAAACTCGGCGCGATCTATATCCCGATCTTCTCCGGCTACGGCGCGGAATCCGTCGCGACACGGCTGCGCGACGCGGGCGCGAAGGCGCTCATCACGGCGGATGGCTTCTACCGGCGGGGCAAGGTCGTGCCGCTTAAGGAGACGGTGGACGCCGCGATTGCCGATGTGGGGACGGTGCGCTCCGTGATCGTCTTCCAACGCACCGGCGCGGCGGTGCCGTTCCGGGCGGGGCGCGATCGCTGGTGGCACGAGATCGTGCCGCGCCAGCCCATCGAGCGGGAGACGGAGCGCACCGAAGCGGAAGACCCGTACATGATTATTTACACCTCCGGCACGACGGGGCAACCGAAGGGGGCGCTACACACGCACGACGGTTTCCCGATCAAGGCGACGCAGGACCTCGCGCACTGCTTCGATGTGCAGGAAGACGACACGCTCCTCTGGTTCACGGACCTCGGCTGGATGATGGGGCCGTGGGCGATCACCGGCACGCTGACACTCGGCGCGACGCTCGTGCTGTTCGAAGGCACGCCGGACTGGCCGGAGCCGGACCGCCTCTGGTCGCTCGTCGAGCGGTACGGGGTGACGGTGCTCGGCGTCGCGCCGACGGTCGTGCGGGCGCTGATGGCGCAGGGCGACCACTGGCCGCAGGGCCGGGACCTCTCCTCGTTGCGTGCGCTCGGCTCCAGCGGCGAGGCGTGGAACCCGGACCCGTGGCGCTGGTTCTTCGAGCAGGTCGGCGGCGGGCGCTGCCCGATCATCAACTACTCCGGCGGCACGGAGATTTCCGGCGGCATCGTCAGCAGTTTCACCATCCTGCCGCTCAAGCCGACGTGCTTCTCCGCGCCGGTGCCGGGGATGGCGGTGGACGTGGTGGACGAGATGGGCGCCCCAGTGCGCGATGCCGTGGGCGAATTGGTGATCCGCAACGCCTGGCCGGGCATGACGCGCGGCTTCTGGAACGACCGCGCGCGGTACGAGGAGACATACTGGGCGCGCATCCCCGGCCTCTGGGTGCACGGCGACTTCGCGCGGATCGACGCGGACGGCTTCTGGTATATCCTCGGCCGTTCCGACGACACGATCAAGGTCGCGGGCAAGCGCGTCGGCCCGGCGGAGGTTGAATCGGCGGCGGTCGGGCACCCCGCTGTGCAGGAGGCGGCGGCCATCGGCGTGCCGCACGACGTGAAGGGCGAGACGATTGTCGCCTTCGTCGTGCTCCGTCCGGGCCACGCGCCGAGCGAGGCGTTGCGGGGCGAGATCGAAGCGCGGATCGCGGGTGAACTCGGCAAGTCGCTCAAACCAGAGTCCGTCAAGTTCGTGCGCGACCTACCGAAGACGCGCAACGCGAAGGTAATGCGGCGCATCATCAAGGCGCGATACCTCGATCTCCCGCTCGGTGATATCACCGCCCTGGAGAACCCCGCCGCCGTCGATGGCATTGGGCAGGCGGAATAACGCACGTCGTCACATATGGACGAATGCCGCTATACTTGCTGAGAAGCGCCGCGTGTCGGCGCGCGAAACGGCAACGAAACGGCAATGGAGAGGCGCCCCGACCAATGAAGCAATTCCTCATCCTGCTCTGGATACTCTGGGTTCAGATGGCGTTCATTTTCAGCATCACGTCGATCTACTTCATCCGCCTGGGCAACTGGCGCGGCCTTATCACCGTGCCGCTGTTCCTCTTCACGGCGTACTGTGGCTGGCGGTTGTACATGAAATCACGGCACGAGTGGCGACAAAGCGCGTAATTATCCCCGTCGCTGGCGGAAGACTTCGTACAGGAGTATCCCTGCGGAAACGGCGAGATTGAGCGAACTCGCGCTCCCCTCCATCGGGATGCGCACGGAGATTGTGCCCCGCTGCATCACGTCCGTCGGAAGCCCACGCCCCTCGCTCCCGAACACGAGACAGACCGATATGGGGTACGTCACGCCCCAGCAATCCGCTGTCGCGCGGGCGGACGTGGTGACGGTGCTGACGGCGTGTGATGCACACCACGCATCGACCTCGGCATACGTCGGCGCGCGCACGACGGGGACGCGGAACAACGTCCCCATGCTCGCCTTTACCGCTGCCGGGTGGTATGGGTCGGTCGTGTCGCCGACGAGGATGACGCCGCTGCCGCCCACCGCATCGACGGTGCGGAGGATCGTGCCGAGGTTGCCGGGGTTCCCGACCTCGCACAGCGCGACGAACAACCCATCCGCAGGCGCCGCGAGCGCGTCGATGCCCCGCCGCTCCATCCGCACAATCGCCGCGACGCCGGACGGATTCTCCCGCGCCGCGACCCGCGCGAAGAGGTCCGCGCTCACCTCCGCAACGCGCACGCCCGCCGCTTCCTGGCCCGCGATCATCGCCCGCGCCGATTCGCTCGTCAGCAATTCCGGCGCGACGACGAGCGTTTCAATTGCCGCACCCCCATCAACCGCCTGCCAGACCGGGCCGATGCCCTCGACGACGAACGCGTTCTCGCGCTCGCGCCCCTTGCGCTGCTCCAACGTCCTCATGCGCTTCATCAGTGGGTTCGCGGCGCTCTCGATGGGCATTTCTCCCTAACCCCCGGCCCCTTCCCCACGGGGGAAGGGGTGACTCTCCCTGAGGATCGTGCCGTATTCACCAGAAACGAACCTATCCCAATTCCCCTCCCCCTTCCCCCGTGGGGAAGGGGGCCGAGGGGTTAGGGCCGATCCGCCATGTGCTCGTCAAAGAATCCAATCGTCCGGTGCATCGCGTCCACGACATTCTCGACCTTGCGGAAGCCGTGCCCCTCGTCCATGTAGACGTGGTAATCAACGGTCTTGCCCGCCGTGCGCATCCGGTCGCGCATCTGCTCCGCCTCGGCGAGGGGAACGCGCGGGTCGCGCCCGCCCTGAAGGATCAGGAGGGGTCGTCGGACATCGTCGATGAAGTTGATCGCGGAGCGGTCGTGGTACAAGTCCGGGTTCTCGTCCGGCGTGCCAATCTGCTGGATGAGGTACGGCAGCAGGTCGCCCTTGCGCGTCGTCTGGTAGAGCGTCTGCAGGTTGGACATGCCGACGACGGACGCGCCCGCCGCCCAAACAGCGGGCGTCTTCGTCATCGCGATCAACGTCATGTACCCGCCATACGAGCCGCCTGTCACGCCGATGCGTGCGGGGTCAACGCCGCCGCTCGCCCGGAGCCATTCGTGCCCTGCGATGAGATCCTTCAGATCCGCGCCGCCCCAATCGCGGAGGTTCGCGTCCCGGTACTCCCTGCCATACCCGCTGCTGCCGCGATTGTTCGGCGCGAGCACTGCGTACCCGCGCGAGACGAAGAATTGCACCTGCACATTCCAGCCGTTCATCGTCTGCCCCGTCGGCCCGCCGTGCACGAGGACAATCGCGGGCGCGCGATCCACGCCGACGGGGCGATAGAACCACGCCGGGATCAGTCGCCCGTCGAACGACGGGTAACGCACGAGTTCGGGGCGCACGAGGGCGGCATGGTCGATGCTGTCCGGCAGGCTCTCCGTCAGTTGGCGGGGCGCGTCGCCGTTGAGTGGGATCGCCCAGAGATCGCCGGGGTGTTGCGACCCGCTGTAGATGCAGACGAGCGTCGCGCCGTCGGCGGTCAGTTCGGGGTTCGCGTGCACGCCATCGGGGAAGGCCGTCACCTCGCGCCGCTCACCCGTCGCGCAATCGTGCACGATGGGAACGAGATTGCCGTCGCGGTTCTCCAGGTAGACGATGGCGCGCCCATCGTGGGAGAACGCGCCGCCAACAGCGTCATGCGTCGCGGGGGAAATCGGCGTCACCGCGCCCGTCACCACATCCACCGCGATCACCTGCTGGAAGCCGCTCTTGTCATCGGAGAAGAGCACCGTCGCGCCGTCCGGCGACCAGCGCGGCTCGGCGGCATGGACGCCGAACGTCCCGAGCACGCGCTCCTCACCCGTCGCGAGATCGAGCACACCGAGGTCGGAGAGCATCCGCGCACCGTCGGCTTTCCGGCGTGCGAAGGCGGCGCGGCTGCCGTCGGGCGAGACCCGCACGGCGAGTTCCGAGAGGTCGCCGCGCGTCAACTGCTGCGACCTGCCGCCATCGACGCTGACGCGGTAGAGGTGGTACGGGCCGTTCGGGTTCGACCCGAACACGACCATCCGGCCGTCCGGCGTGAACGACGGCGACGCATCGACGGTCTGCGGGTTCTCCGTCACCTGATGCGCCGCGCCGCCCGTCGCGGGGACGAGCAGCAGATTGGTGTTCTCGTCGCCGTCATGGTCGCGGCGAAAGAGGATCGACTGCCCATCCGGCGTCCACTCCGGCGCTTGCGCGGCGTCCGCGTCATCCGTCAGTTGGAGCGGTTCGCCCCCAGCGAGCGGCACGACGTACAACTGGAACTGCCCGTTCTGGTTCCAGGTGAAGGCGACGCGCGTGCCGTCAGGTGAGACGGCAATCGCCGGGCCGAGGCGCGGCCCGCGCAGCAGCACGTCGGGATCAATACGCGGCGGGGCACTCGTGACTTCGCTCATTCGTTCCTCCTTCTCAGCGTCCGTTTCAGTGCCTCACCCCCGGCCCCTCTCCATCGCCCCTTGGCTTCGACACGTCACGGTTGCAGCGGCGATGGAGAGGGGAGCAGACGGTTTCATCGTCGCGCTTACGCAAGATGCGTCCGCCACCACGCCAATGTGTCACCGAGCGACTGCGTGAGCGCGACGTGCGGCTCCCAGCCGGTCGCCTGACGAATAGCAGTCGTATCGCCCATCATGACGGGCGCATCCGAGGGCCGAAGGCGCGCCGGATCGCGCTCCACCGTGATCTCCACACGCGCGAGGCGACGCAGCGTTTCCAGGATCGTCGCGATCGTCACGGCGTCCCCGCGCCCGATATTGTAGACGCCGCCGCGTGCGCCGTGCAGGAGCAGCAGCCCGTATGCACGGACGACATCGCGCACGTCGGTAAAATCGCGCGCGGTGTCGAGGTTGCCGACGGAGATGGAGTGCCGCATCCCCCGCTCCACCTCCGCGATCTGCCGCGCGAACGCGCTAACGACGAATTTATCCGTCTGCCCCGGCCCAATGTGATTGAAGGGCCGCGCCACGACGACGTCGAGGCCGTACGAGTGGGCATACTGGAGCGCGAGCATCTCCTGCGCCGCCTTGCTCACGGCGTACGGGTTGGCCGGGTGCAGCGGGCGATCCTCGCGCAATGGTTGCGCCTCCGGCGGCGTCGGCCCGTAGACCTCATTGGAACTGACGATCAGGAGCCGCGCATCCGGCGCATGGGCGCGGCAGGCATCGAGCAGATGGAGCGCGCCGATGATGTTGTTGGCGAGCGTCGCCTCCGGGTCCGCGAACGAGGCGGGGACGTTGCTCTGCCCCGCGAGGTGCACAATCATCGTCGGTCGTGCCCGCGCGATGAGCGATCCGATTGCCCCAGCATCGCGCAGATCGCAACGGACAAGATCGGGCGATGATTCGCCGTTGAGCGTCGTGCCGGTGAGATGCCAGTTGGGGTACGCGGCCCGCAGATGTGCCATCAGATGCGGGCCAACGAACCCCGTTGCCCCCGTAATCAGCACCCGCCGCGCCTCGTCCATTCGCTCCCCGTCTCGCAGTCTCTCGTCGTCCATCGCCCCTGATTGTCGCATACTCGCGTGGCGACTCGCTATTTTCGGGAAATGCCCAATAGCTGGTGGCCCATAATTAGTGTGCCATCATGCTAAAGAGTCATGCATCGCTGCGTGACGCCGCACGCGCGAACGAAATAGCAGCTACTGGCTATTAGAAGTAATTGCTCGTGATGCCGCCATCAACGACCATGACCGCGCCGTTCGTCCAGTCGGACTCGTCCGAGGCGAGGTAGAGGGCGGCGTTGACGATGTCCTCCGGCGTACCGAAGCGCCCGCTCGGCTGACGGTTGAGGCGGAGTTGCTTCGCGGCATCATCCTTCAGCAGCCACTCGGTCATCAGCGGCGTCTCGATTGGGCCGGGGCAGATCGCGTTCGTACGGATGCCCTGGGGCCGGAACTGGATCGCGAGCGATTTGGTGAGCGAGATGAGTGCGCCCTTCGAGGCGGTGTAGGCATCCTGCGGCACGCTGCACCCGACCAGCGCGACGAACGACGCGATGTTGATGATCGACCCACCACCGCGCTTCAGCATCTCCGGAATGACGTGCTTGCAGCCGAGAAAGATACCGCGCACATTGACCGCCATCACGCTGTCCCACACCTCGACCGTCGTGTCAAGCACCGAATGGTCGGCCTCCGGCATGATGCCTGCGTTGTTGTACAGCACGTCGATGCCGCCGTATTGCGCGATGGTCGCCGCCACCGCCGCACGCACGCTCGCCTCGTCCGACACGTCGCACCGAACAAACGTCGCGTTCCCGCCCGCAGCCCGCACCTGCGCGACCGTCTCCTCACCCGCATCGGCGACGATCTCCCACGCCGCAACGTGCGCCCCCTCGCGCGCGAAGATGCCGCAGGCCACGCGCCCGATCCCACTTCCGGCCCCCGTGATGACGCACACTTTCCCCTGTAACCGCATCCCGCTTCCCCCATCCTCGTAAAATCCAACAAAGCGCAGAGCCGCAGGGAAGACGCAAAGATCGCAAAGGAGTCAGGCAATACTTTTCTTTCCTTCGTGTTCTCCGCGTCTCCGCGCCCTCTGCATCGATTCGGTTGCGGCGGCCCTACCCTCGCTCGTAGTAGCGCTCGCGCTCCCACGTCGTGACGACCGCGTCATACGTCTGCTGCTCAACGCGCGCCATGTTCAGGTAGTGGTCGATCACGGCATCCCCGAAGGCAGCGCGCGCCATCGCGCTCTGTTCCAGCGCCTCGATTGCCTCGTACAACGAGCGCGGCACATGCGGAGCATCGGCCGCAGTGTACGCATTGCCACGATACTCGGCGGGCGGTTCGATCTGCCGCTCAATGCCGTACAAACCCGCCGCGATGCACGCCGCGTACGCGAGATACGGGTTCGCGTCGCCACCCGGCAGGCGATTTTCAATCCGCAGCGCCTGCCCACGCCCGACGACGCGGAAGCCACACGTCCGGTTGTCCCTACCCCAGACGACATTGACGGGCGCCCAACTCGCGACCGCGTACCGCTTGTACGAGTTGACGTTTGACGCGACGAAGAGCGAGAAGTCCCGTGCGCACGCCAGCATCCCGCCGAGGAAGTGTCGCATCGTCGAGGACATCGCATCCGGGTCGCCCACGGGATCGGGGAAGAGGTTTCGCGCGCCGTCATCACCCCAGACGCTGAGGTGGACGTGGCTACTGCTACCCGTCCACGCATGGTCCGGCTTTGCCATGAATGTCACGGAGTAGCCATTCTGCATGGCGATCTCCTTCGCGCCGTGCTTGAGTAGGGCGTGGCGGTCGGCGGATTCGAGTGCGTCGGCGTAGCGGATGTTCAACTCGTGCTGGCCGGGCGCGGCCTCGCCCTTGGAGAACTCGATCGGCACGCCCGCCGCCGAGAGTTGGTTGCGGAATTGCCGGAAGAGTGGCTCGGCCTTGCTCGGCTGGAACAGGTGATAATCCTCGTTGTACCACCCGTAGGGCCGCAAATCCTGATACCGCCGCGCGTGCGCCTCCTCGTATGTCTCCGTCAGCAGATAGAATTCGAGTTCGGACGCCATCTTAACGGTGAAGCCCATCGCCGTCGCCCGCGCGATCTGCCGACGCAGGAGCGTCCGGGGCGCGATAGCGACCTTCGCGCCGCTTGCCTCATCGACGACATCTGCGAGGACGAGCGCGGTCTTCTCCAGCCATGGGATGACGCGCAGGGTTCCCCAATCGGGCCGCGCCTGCCAGTCGCCGTAGCCGCGTTCCCAGTTCATCAGCCGATAGCTGTCCGGCGTCGCCATCTCCATGTCGGTGCCGAGCAGGTAGACGCAGAAATGCGTCCCGTGCTCAAGGCAGTGGTCGATGAAGAATTCCCCTGTGACGCGCTTGCCCATCAACCGCCCCTGCATGTCGCAGAACGCATTGATGACCGTGTCAATCTCGCCGGACGCGACGCGCTCCTTGAGTTGCTCGACGGAGATGATACCCCGCGCCAGTTCCGACATCCGCTCTCCCCTTCCCACAATACACAACGGCGGTTCGATAATGACAGGCCAAAGCCCGCCACCACCTTCCATCATGTATCAGTTTAGATTTCGCCGATGTATCGACCGGGGTTGAGCGTGCCGCGCGGGTCGTATTGCGCTTTCAGGTCGCGCATCAGGCTGATCGTCGGGGGTTCGACGCCCCAGACAGGCAGCCCGCCCGCGTGCGCGGGGTCGTAACCCTGCACCGTCAGCATCGGCCAGTGCTGGTGCACCGCGTCGAGCGTCTGCCGCAGCCCCTCACCCGATTCGTCCCCCGTGACGCGTAGGTAGGCAACGCCGATCCCCACCGAGGCGCGGACGGCGATGGTCAGCCCGTACCGGCGACCGACCTCGACGGTTTCCGTCACGGCGGCGAGCAGGTCCGTCGGCACGGTCGTTAGCTTCAGCACCGCCATGTGCGCAGTGAGGCTCGCCGCCGCGTTCCAGTCCGCGAGGCTCGACCAGAGGCGCAGGTGCTCGTCGCCGACGAGCGTCGCGATCTCCTCCGCGCCCATCGCCGCGCCGAGCGCACGCAGATCGGCCTCCTGCCGCGCGACGGTCGCCTCGCCACCTTCGCAGCGGACGCAGACGAGATAGCCGGGCAGCGGGGAGTGAATCGCGGCGGTCGTCGTCGGGGAACTGAACTCGATGGCGGTTGGCCGCAGTTGCGAGGCGACGACCGCCGCGCCGAGAGCGAACGCCGGGCCAGGGCCGGCGAATTGGAAGACGATCGTCCGCTCCGCCGTGGGGTTCGGCAGCACCTTCAGGTTGACGCGCGTCACGACGCCGAGCGTGCCGAGCGCGCCGAGGTGCATCTTCATCAGGTCGAACCCGGTGACATTCTTCACGACCATCCCGCCCGCCTTGGCGAGCGTGCCGTCCACGTACGCGGCATGGAGGCCGATGCAGAAATCGCGGATCGTGCCGTAGCCGTGACGGCGCGGGCCGGAGGCGTGCGTGGCGAGTATCCCACCGAGCGTGATGCGATCCCGCAGTGGCGGGTCGAAGGGCAGCATCTGCTCGCGGGCGGCGAGCACGCCATCGAGGTCGGCGAGCGTGATGCCCGCCTCGACCGCCATCGTCATGTCCTCCGGGTAGTAGTCGAGGACGCGGTTCAGGCGCCGCAGGCTGACCGCGATGTCGTAACGGCGGGGCGCGTACCCAAGCGTCTGCTGCGTCCCGCCACCCCACGGCACGATCGCCGCGCCCGCCTCATCCGCCGACCGCAGTAGCGCGGCGACTTCTTCCGCCGAGCCTGGCGACGCGACGACATGCGGCGTCTGCGTGCCGATTGCGTGACCGGCGGCGCGATCACCCGTGTGCATGTGCTCCGCCCCAATGATCCCTCCGACCGCCGCCGCGAGTTGATCGAGGTTCACCGATACTTCAGACGCCATTCAGCCTCTCAGTCTCGCTCGCTTCGTTTGTATCATCGCAAAAGACCCACGAATTCATCCACGGTCAACCCTGCTTGTCGAATGATTGCCCGTAGCGTACCACGATCCAGTTCCTTGTGATCGGGCACGACGAGTTGCGCGAAGGGATCATTGCGCCGCACGACAACATGGCTTCCCTGCTGCCGCACAACCACAAACCCGACTCTCTGCAACACCTTGATACATTCCTGCCCCGAGACGCGCGGGAGCACCGTTATACCGCAACCAGAAGCGTCTCGAACCGCTCGGGCGGCACCGGCAAACCATCGGCTTCGAGTGCGCCCACGTATGCGTGGATCGCTTCGCGGATATTTGCAATAGCCCCCGCACGGCTTTCCCCCTGGCTGATGCAACCGGGCAGGCTCGGGCACTCTGCTACCCAGTATCCATCCTCGCCAGGATAGATGATCGCCTGCCGCAGCATCGTCGGCTCCGATGGAGCGGCGGCGTAGGTGTCAGTCGTCATGCCGCGGCACCGCGAAGTCGGCGAGTTCGGCGGGTGTCGTGTCGTGCTCGTGCGCGCTCGTCGGCGAGTTCGGCCCGACCGTCCCAATCGGCGCGGCGGGTTGCATCGATGCGACCTCCGCATAGCGCGCCGGGATGGCGCTCTCCTTCAACTCGCGAATCTCGCCGCAGACATTGGCGCTCGGGAGAATCTTCTCCGGGTTGAAGAGATCGTGCGGGTTGAAACTGCGCTTCAACTTCGCCATCGCCGCGAGGTCCTCATTCGTAAAGGAGTACATCATCACGCCGCGTTTCTCGAAGCCGACGCCGTGCTCGCCGGTGATCGCGCCGCCCATGTCGATGCAGGCGCGCGTGATCTCCATCGCCGCCTCTAGCGTCCGCTCGATCTCACCCTTCTTGCTGCGGTCGAAGAGGAGGAGTGGGTGGAGATTGCCGTCGCCCGCGTGGAAGATGTTCGTCGCAGCCAGTTTCGCGTCTTTCGCGACCTCGGCGACGTAATTGAGAATCTGCGGCAGTTTCGTGCGCGGCACGACGCTGTCCTGCTGATAGTAGTTCGGCGCGAGGCGGCCCATCGCGCCGAGCGCGCCCTTGCGGCCCGCCCAGAGCGCGTCGCGCTGCTCCTGCGTCGCCGCGACGCGCACCTCGCGCGCCCCGCACTCGTTGCAGATCGCGGTCACGCGCTCCGAGAGTTCGTCCAGCCCCTCGGTGAGGCCGTCCAGCTCGATCAGCAGGATGATCGACGTGCCGTCGTCCGGGTAGCCGGCATGATAGGTCATCTCGACCGCCTTGCACGCCGGCCCGTCCATCATCTCCAGCGCGCCGGGGATGATGCCCGCCCCGATGATCCCCGTCACTGTCTGCGAGGCGGATTCCAGGTCGTCGTAGATCGCGAGGAGGACGCGCAGCGTCTCCGGCGAGCGGAGCAATTTCACCGTCACGCCGGTGACGATGCCCATCGTCCCCTCGGAGCCGACGAGCATCCCGGTCAGGTCGTACCCCGGCGCGTCGAGCACGCCGCCTGTCTCCATGATCCGCCCGTCGGGCAGCACGACTTCGAGGCCGAGGATATGGTTGACGGTCACGCCGTACGCGAGGCAGTGCGGCCCCCCGGCATTCGTCGCCACATTGCCGCCAATCGTCGAGGCGCGCTGGCTCGCCGGGTCCGGTGCATAGTAGTAGCCGTGCGGCAGCGTCGCCTGCGAGAGGTGGAGGTTAACAACGCCGGGGTCCACAACGGCGCGGCGGTTCGCATAATCGACCGAGCGAATTTGATTCATCCGCGTCAGCGAGATGACGATGCCGCCACGAATCGGTGTGCTCCCGCCCGCGAGGCCGGTGCCCGCCCCGCGCGGCACAATCGGCATCCCCCCCGCCGCCGCGAGTTTCACGATCTCGGAGACCTGCTGCACGCTCGTCGGCAGCACGACGACATCCGGCAGCGCGTGCTCGTGCGTCCCATCGGAGTCGTAGACGAGCAGGTCGCCCCGCTGCGTCAGCACGGACTCCGGGCCGAGCAGATTGATGAGCCGACGAATCAGGGTTGCGCGGTCAATCGTCGGTGCGGTTGGTGTCGGTTGGTGTATCAGCGTGGTTGCCATGTAGCACTCCTTTCGCGTGTCTTCCTGCTATTGTGCCGCAATCGGTCACGAGATGCCAGTAGTCGGCGATTCGGCCCGATAGTACTTTTGCTCAGATCAATGCCATGGATTGAAATTTGTCCGGCTATCGGGAAGGCGGAATGCTCCTCGTATGCCCACCCAGGGCATTGAACCAGACTGCGGATGCAACAGCGCGGAATGCGGCAAGGGATGGTACGATCCGTGGCAAGGATTTGCCCCGAGAGATGATTAATCGAGCGACACCATCGTTTCTACGGGACTCCTTTCCTCATGCGGACAATGAACGCGCCGTGCGTTGAAGGAGGAATTCTCCGTGCTTGAATACGAGACAGCAAAGAAAGTGGGGAACTGCAATGATTCCTGGCACACGCGTGGCCCCACGACCCTTCTTGCCGGAAGACCTGCCTGCGCTACGGCGATGGCACAATGACCCGGAAGTCATGCGCTTCTGCAATCGTCGTTTCCCGCTCCTCCCGGCGCATTCGTTCGAGGCGGACCGCGCACCCGACGGACCGTTCACACGCTTCGGGGAGGATGGCTACTTTTGCATTTGCGACGAGCCGGGACGGGCGATTGGCCAGATTGAGTATGAGGGCTTCCGACTGCCGAACCGTTCCGCCGAACTGAGCATCCTCATCGGTGAGAAGGATGTCTGGAGCAAAGGATACGGCGCTGAAGCACTCGTCCTGCTCCTGGAGTATCTCCAAACGGACAAAAGAAAGCCCGCTCCCATCGCTGGGAGCGGGCTTCCGGCTTTCGTACTCAGTACTCAGCACTCAGCACTTCGTCTAGTAATCCATGCCGCCCTGCGGCATCGCCGGGGCCGAGGACTTCTCCGGGATGTCCGTGATCAGGGCCTCGGTCGTCAAGATCATCCCCGCGATGGAGGCGGCGTTCTCGACCGCCGAGCGGGTAACCTTGACCGGGTCCGTGATGCCGAGCTTGATCATGTCGCCGTACTGGCCGGTGATCACATCGTAGCCGACATTCGAGCCACCGTCCGCGCTATGACGACGGACCGTCTCGATGACGACCGAGCCGTCGAGGCCGGCATTCTGCGCGATGCCGCGCATCGGCTCCTCGAGCGCACGGCGCAGGATGTTGACACCGGTCAGGATGTCGCCCGTGGCCTTGACGCTGTCGAGCGACTGGACCGCGTTGACGAGTGAGACGCCACCACCGGGGACGATGCCCTCCTCAACCGCCGCGCGGGTGGCCGAGAGCGCGTCCTCGACGCGGTGCTTCTTCTCCTTCAGTTCGGTCTCCGTCGCCGCACCGACCTTGATCACCGCGACGCCGCCGGAGAGCTTCGCCAGCCGCTCCTGCAGCTTCTCGCGGTCGAAGTCGGAGGTCGTCGTCTCGATCTGCGCGCGGATCTGCTCGATCCGGCCCTTGATCTCGTCATCGGCGCCGGCGCCATCGACGATCGTCGTGTCGTCCTTGGTGGAGACGACGCGGCGGGCGCGACCGAGATCGGCAACCGTGACGTTCTCCAGCTTGCGGCCAACTTCCTCGGAGATCACTTCGCCACCGGTGAGGACGGCGATGTCGCGCAGCATTTCCTTGCGGCGGTCGCCGAAGCCGGGGGCCTTGACCGCGAGGCCGTTGATCGTGCCGCGCAGCTTGTTCACGACGAGCGT
>JBBSII010000016.1:0-17088 GCA_038232175.1 Thermomicrobiales bacterium | reverse complement strand
TTCTACACGACGTACGAGGACGAGAACGAGGCCGAGCCGCTGCCGGGGCCGAAGGCGGTCGTGATCGGCAGCGGCCCGATCCGCATCGGGCAGGGGATCGAGTTCGACTACTCCTGCGTCCAGGCGGCGCAGGCGCTCCACGCGGCGAACGTTCGCTCCATCATGCTTAACAACAACCCGGAAACCGTGAGCACGGACTTCGATACCTCGGATCGCCTCTATATCTGCCCGCTGGATGAGGAGGGAGTGCTCGACATTCTCTATCTGGAGGGGAGCGGGATGCCTAACCCCCCAGCCCCCTTCCCCATGGGGGAAGGGGGAGCCGTGGCGGTCGCAGCCATTGGTGCGACGATTGGGGATGGTGGAGTTGCCACCATTGAAGCGGTCTCCCCTCCCGCGTCGGGAGGGGCCGGGGGCGGGCCTCCCGACGTGCCGCCCGTTGTCCTCCAGTTCGGCGGGCAAACGGCGATCAATCTGGCACGGCCGTTGTCGGAGGCGGGCGTGCCGATTCTCGGCTCGGGCCAGGAGGCAATTGATCTCGCGGAGGACCGCAAGCGATTCGAGAAGTTCCTGCGGCAGATCGGCATCCCCCAGCCGCCGGGCACCGCCGTGCGCACCGTGCTCGACGCGGAAGTGGCGGCGGAGACCATCGGCTACCCGGTGCTTGTGCGCCCGTCGTACGTGCTCGGTGGCCGCGCGATGGAGGTTGTCTACACCGAGGACGATCTGCGCAACTACCTCGGTCGCGCCGTGCTCCTCTCCGACAAGCCGGTGCTGATCGACAAATACCTCGCGGGGAAGGAAGTCGAGGTCGATGCGATCTGCGACGGGACAGACGTGCTGATCCCCGGCGTGATGGAGCACATCGAGCGCGCGGGTGTCCACTCCGGCGACTCGTTCGCGGTCTATCCGGGAGTAAACTTGTACCCGACCGAGGTGGAGCAGGTCGTCGATTACACGACGCGCATCGCCCTCGCGATGGGCGTGCGCGGGCTGATGAACATCCAGTACGTCATCTACCGCGCGCGCCTGTACGTGCTTGAAGTAAACCCGCGCGCCAGCCGCACGGTGCCGTTCCTCTCGAAAGTGACCGGCGTGCCGATGGTGCGGATCGCGACGAACATCATGCTCGGCAAGACGCTCAAGGAGCAGGGGTACGCGGGCGGGTTGTGGCCGCGTCGCCCGCTCGTCGCGGTCAAAGCGCCCGTCTTCTCGATGGCGAAGTTGCGCGGCGTGGAGGTTGGGCTTGGCCCGGAGATGAAGTCCACCGGCGAGGCGATGGGGATCGACCGGTCGTTCGCCCCCGCATTCATCAAGGCAATCGCCGCCGCCGGGATGTCGCTGCCGGAGCGCGGGAGCGTCGTCATCTCCTTGCAGGACAGCGACAAGACGGACGAGTACGCGCAGATCATGGAATCGCTCGTCCGCATGGGGTTTCACACTTACGCGACGGAGGGCACGGCGGCGTGGCTGGAGGCGCACAATATCCCCGTGCAGGCGATCGCGCACCGCATCGGCACGGGCGCGCCGGACATGCTCGACCTCATCTCCGCCGGCACGGTGCACGCGGTGATCAACACGCCCGGCCCGGTGGATCGCGAGATCGCGGACGCCTTCCTGATGCGCCGCGCGGCGGTCGAGCGCGGCGTCCCGTGCATCACGAGCATGGACACCGCGCGCGCGATGATCGAGGCGATGCGCTCCGGCAGCGAGGCGTACACCGTCCAGCCCCTGCCCGATTACCGGAGCGCGGTGGGGCGGGGGTACTGAGGAGTGCTGAGTGCGAATCCACCTTCTGAAGGTGACGATGGATGCGGAATGTCACGGCATTACACGGAAGGCACCCCTCTCCATCGCGGGCGCCCTTTGGGCAGATGAGAGGGGCCGGGGGTGAGGTTCCTTGACCCAGATGTTCACCGCGCCGATCATCGAGAATGAGCCTGCCGGGCGGGGGAGCGTGGTGCTGCGCGTCCACGTGCCGCACACGGTGGCGACGCAGGCGCGCGCGGGGCAGTTCGTCCATGTGCGCACGTCGGGGAGTGCGGATCAGTGGGACCCGCTGCTGCGCCGCCCGATGTCCCTGCTCGGCGTCGATCCCGCGACGGACGAGGGCCTGATCCTCGTCCAGAATGTCGGGCGCGGCTCCGGCTGGCTCGTGGACCGGCGGCCGGGGGAGACGCTCGATATGCTCGGGCCGCTCGGCAGCGCGTTCACGGTCGCGGGGAACCAGAAGCATTTGCTGATGGTCGCGGGCGGTGTGGGCGTCGCGCCGCTCGTGATGCTCGCGGAGGAGGAGTTACCGAAGGGCGCGGAGATCGTGCTGCTGATCGGCTCACAAACGGCGGAGAAGCACCTGCCGCTCCACTACCTCCCTGAACAGGTCGAGGTGATCCGCGCGACGGATGACGGCTCGCTCGGCCATCAGGGGTTCGTAACCGACCTCGTGCCCGATTACCTCGATTGGTCGGATGGCATCTTCGCCTGCGGGCCGAACCCGATGTTCCGCTCGCTGCGGACGAAGATTCTGGCCCATCGCGGCGTGCGGACGCCCCCGGTGCAGGTCTGTTTGGAGCAGCAGATGGGCTGCGGGATGGGTGTCTGCCTCGGCTGCGTCGTCGAGACGAAGCGCGGCTACGAGCGGACGTGCACCGAGGGGCCGGTTTTCTCGATGGAGGCGCTCTCATGGTCGTGAATCTTCGCACCGATCTCGCGCCGCGCAACCCGCGTGAACTTGTGCTGGCGAACCCCGTGCTCGTGGCCTCCGGCACGTTCGGCTACGGGACGGAGTACGCGCGCGCCGTCGACATTCAGCGGCTCGGCGGCATCGTCTCGAAGGGCACGACGCTCCGCCCGCGCAAGGGCAACGCGATGCCCCGGATCGCGGAGACGCACGCGGGGATGCTCAACAGCATCGGCTTGCAGAACCCCGGCATCCACGAGACGATCCGCAAGTACACGCCGACCTGGGAGCGCTGGCGGACGAAGGTGCTCGTCAACATCAGCGGCGAGCACGTGGACGAGTACGCCGCGATGGCGCGATTGCTCGACGAGGCGCGGGGCGTCGCGGGGATCGAGGTCAACATCTCCTGCCCGAATGTCGATGTCGGCGGGATGCAGTTCGGCGTCGATTGCGTGATGGCGGCGGAGGTGACGGCGGCGGTGCGCGCGAGCACGACGCTCCCCGTGCTCGTCAAGCTCTCCCCGAATGTGACGGACATCGTCGCGATCGCGGAGGCGGTCGTCGCGGCGGGTGCGGACGCCGTCACGCTGATTAACACACTGAAGGGGATGCGGATCGACACGCGGCGACGCCAGCCGGTGCTCGCGATGGGCGGGGGCGGCTTGTCCGGCCCGGCGGTGAAGCCCGTCGCGCTCTGGATGACGGCGCAGGTCGCGCAGGCGGTCGCGGTGCCCGTCGTCGGTATCGGCGGCATCGGCTCCGTCGAGGACGCGCTGGAGTTCTTCATGGCGGGAGCGTCGGCGGTGCAGGTGGGCACGGCCTCGTTCGTCAACCCGCACGCCGCAATCGAGGTGCTCGATGGCATCGGCGCGTGGCTCGACGCGGAGGGCCTCGATTCCCTGAACGCGATCATCGGCGTCGCGCTCCCCGGCCCGATGCCCCTCCGCACGGCGGGCGCCGCCCCAGAGGACGAGGCGGACCTGCTCGCGATGCTGCGGACGGATGATTAACAAGGGGTGGCGGCGGCGGCCTTCAGCCTGCTGCAGCGATGAACGGCAGGTTGAATGGCGCTCCTAATCCGCCCGATGCAATTGGAGGATTACAATTCCTTGCGCGCGCTCGATGACGCGGTGATGCGCTATTGCGCCCGCGCCTTCCTCGGTTTCGACTGGGACACCGCCACGCCGGAGCGGCGGGAGGGGCAGCGCGCGATCACGCCGGATGCCTTCGCCTTCTACGCGCACACGGGCTGCTCGTTCGTCGCGGTCGACGGGGCGGAGAGCATTGGCTACGTGCTCGCGCAACCGCTGCGGCATTTCGATTTGGAGCCGCTCGCGGTCTGGGTGGAGGACATCTCCGTGCACCCCGATCAGCAACGGCACGGCGTCGCGACGGCGCTCTACGGCGCGCTCCGCTCCTACAGCGAAGCGGCGGGCGCGACGGTGATCCTCGCGGGTATCCATGTTGACAACGCGGCGTCGCTCGCGCTGCACCGGCGGGTGGGATTCGCGATACACGAGACGCGGGCGGCGGTCTGGCGGCTGGATGAATAACGGGAGGGGCGGCGCGTGAGCGAACCGACAGCGGGCGAGGTGTTGCGGGCGGCGGGGGCGATCAAGACGGGACATTTCCTCTATTCGTCCGGCTTGCACGGCGACACCTACGTCGAGAAGTTCGATTTGCTGCGAAATCCGCGCTTGACGGAGCAGATCTGTCGCGGGTTCGTGTGGGCGTTCACGGACGCGGGCGTGGAAGTCGTCGTGGGGCCGACGACGGGCGGCATTCTGCTCGCGTTCGAGACAGCGCGGCAGATGGGCGTCGCGGCGGCGTACGCGGAACGAGAAGGCGAAAAGGGCCGCGCCATTCGCCGGGGGACGACCTTCGCGCCCGGCACGCGCGTCCTCGTCGTCGATGACATCCTGACGACGGGCGGCAGTGTGCGCGAGACCCTCGGCGCGCTCGACGGGCACGATGTGGAGATTGTCGGCATCGGTGTGTTGTGGGATCGGGCGGGGGGCACGGTGGACTTCGGCGTTCCGCTCGTCGCGCTCAACTCCGAGGCCATCGCGACGTACGATCCAGCGGATTGCCCGCTCTGCAAGGCGGGCATTCCGCTCACCAAACCGGGCACGACGGCCAAACCCGGCCCGCGCTAATCAGCGCGAGGACCCGCAGGGATCGGCGTCGTTTGGCTTGACAAATCAGCGCTGATATTTCACAAATCTCGGTGAGATATATTATACTGCATCTTCTCGCCGCAAGGCGCGGAGTCGTGCAGTGAATGAAGGAGTGCTGGAATGACGCGAGTCCGAACGGCCGAACTCTCCTGGCGGATGGTGGAGGAGGCGCGCGCGCGGGGCGCGGCGGTCCTCGTCCCGATGGGTTCGACCGAGGAGCATGGCCCCCATTCGCCCACGGGGGACTATCTCATCACCGATGCGATTGCCGAGTCGGTGGCCCAGGCGACGGGCGACCTCGTCACCCCCACGATCCCGTTCAGTTATTCGGAGTATTTCCGGCACTATCCGGGGACAATCACCGTGCAGGCGGAGACGTTGCGCCTGCTCGTGCGCGATGTCGTTGGCAGCCTGCTCGATCAGGGCTTCCGCCATGTGATCCTGTTCAATGGCCACAAGGGGAACGAGCCGATCCTCCAGACCCTGATCCGCGAGTTCCGGCGCGAGCACGGCATCCTGGTGCCGGTCGTCGCGCCCCTCGGATTTGCCCAGAGCGCCGCCTTGATGCGCGAGTTGTACGGCGACAATCCCATCGGGCACGGCGGGGAACCGGTCGGCTCGATGATGAGTTACGTGCGCCCGGAACTCGTCGATCTGGAGCGGGCGGAGGATTGGGGCACGAAGCCCTTCCTCGGGCAGCCGGCGGCGACGCTCAGTGGAATCACCTTCCAGGGCCACCAGGTGATGCTGGCGACCAACATGGAGGATGTCACGCCGCCATCCGGGAGCCTCTCGGATCCGCGGCTGGCCTCCCGGGAGAAGGGCGAGCGACTCGTCACCAATGCGACCGAAGGCTTGATCGCCTTTGTCCGGTGGTTCAAGACCGTGGACCCGGCGGTCACGCCGTAGCGGAGTGGAGAAGGGGCGATGGCGAGCAAGCATGTCGTCTGCCGGTTGAGTGAGTTGCCACCGGGGGAGCGCCGGATCATCACGGTCGGCGGGCGGTCGATCGGGGTGCTGAATGTGGATGGTACGCTCTATGCGCTCCGCAACAGCTGCCCCCACCAGAACGCGCCGCTCTGCCTCGGCCCGGTGAAGGGCACGACCCTCGCGCTGGGGCCGTATCAGTATGTCTACGGCCGGGAGAACGAGATCATCAAGTGCCCGTGGCACGGCTGGGAGTTCGAGATCGCGACCGGGCGCTCGGTGTTCAACCCGCACAAGGTGCGGGTGAAGACCTACGCGGTCACGGTGGAGCAGCCCGAGGAGGGGGATCCGCAGGTCGAAACATTCCCGGTCACGGTCGAGGATGGCCTGGTGGTCGTCCACGTCTGAATCGGGCGCGAGAGGGCAAGGCGTGAGCAGCGTGTCGACGTGCGAGTGCGGTCGGCGGGAAGGAGACCGAGATGGCGGCGAAGCGGACGGAAACGATCATCGATTGCGACATCCACCAGCGGACCAGAAGCCCGGAGGACCTGTTCCCCTACCTGTCCAAAGCATACCAGGAGCGCATCCGCCTCTTCGGCACGGGGCTGAGCCAGCGGGCGGGCTACCCGAACGGCGGTGACCGTGGCTACCGCGCGGACGCCTGGCCGACGGACAAGTCCATGGTCGGCTCAGACCTCGACCTGATGCGCGCGCAATTGCTTGACAGGTACCCCATCGAGTACGGCATCCTGCTGGGCCAGGAGTTCCGCCCGATCCCCACGCTGCCGGATGCCGACTACGCCGCAGCACTCGCGCGCGCCTACAACGATTGGATGATTGACCACTGGATCACGCGGGACGAGCGGCTGAAGGGGGCGGCGATCATCCCGGCGCAGGATCCCACCCTGGCGGCGAAGGAGATCGAGCGAGTCGGCCCCCACCCCGGCATCGTCGGCGCGCTGGTGCCGAACGGATCCCGCTTCCCGTACGGTCAGCGCTACTACGACCCGATCTACGACGCCTGCGTTAACCTCGACCTGCCCCTCGTGATCCACACGGGCAGCGAGGGGCCGGGCATGAACGGGCAGGAGTCGTACTACATCGAGAAGCGGCAGCACCGTTCGCTCGGCTACATGGGGCACCTGGCGAGCATGGTCTTCGAGGGGCTGTTCGAGCGCTACCCGACGCTGCGGGTGCTGTTCGTCGAGGGGGGCTACATCTGGCTTCCGACGTTCCTGTGGCACATGGATGAGGATTGGAAGTCGCTGCGCAGCGAGACGCCGTGGGTCACGCGGCCACCGAGCGAGTACGTCTTCGAGCACTGCCGCTTCACCACCCAACCGATGGAGCAGCCGGAGCCTCGGAGCCGCCTGCTGACGGTCTTCGAGTGGGGCAGGGCGGAGCGGACGCTCCTGTTCACCTCGGACTATCCGCATTTCGACTTCGACTCGCCGGAGCACGCGCTCCCGCCGCTGCCCGAAGAGATGCGCCGCCGCATCTTCTCCGAGAACGCGCGCGAATTCTTCAAACTGCCGCAGCCCGCCGCTGCCGCCCCGGTGGCGATGAGCGCCGACTGAGCGCGTGACCGTGCCATGACGCGGTCACGCTGGCCGCAATAATCGGGAGGTTTGGACAGATGCACGCCCTTTCACGACGATCCCTGTTGCGCAACGCGAGCCAACTGGCGGCGGCCGGCGCGGTGGCCAGCCTGCTTGAGGCGTGTGGCGGTGGTGGCGCGAGCACCGCACCGACCGCGCCATCTGTCCCCAACCCGACCGCTGCGCCGCTCGTCTACCCGACGCAGGTGCCGCAGGTCGTGCCGGTTGCCGCCGCGACCGTCCCCGCGAGCAGCGCGGTCGCCGGGACCGGGACAGTGAAGGATGTCAGCTTCACCGTCGTGGACGGCTCAGAGCCGAACAGCCTCGACCCGCCGGTCGGCACTGGCCCGTTCGGGCACATCATGAATGCGCTGTACGAGGGGCTCGTCGCGTGGGACGAGAAGATGCAATTGCAGCCGAAGCTGGCCACGTCCTGGCAACCGAGCGCCGACGGCACGCAGTGGACCTTCAAGTTGCGCCAGGGCGTCAAATTCCACGACGGCACCCCATTCACCTCGGAGGCGGTGAAGGCGACGATCGACCACATCCTCGACAAGAACACCGCATCCACCCGGCGCGCGAGCTACACGCTCATCACCAAGATCGACACGTCGGACCCGAACACCGTCGTCCTCACCACTGACCCGCCGAACCCCGACCTGCCGTTCCTGATGGCGGACGGCTCCGTCCGGATCATCAGCCCCACCGCCTTCCAGAAGTACGGCAAGGACTTCGGCCGCAACCCGGTGGGCACCGGCCCCTACAAATTCGAGGAATGGGTCCCGAACGACCACGTGTCGGCCGTCATCAACCCAGACTACTGGGGTCCGAAGCCGCTGGTGCGGCGGTTCGTCTACAAGCCCGTGCCGGAGGCCTCGACCCGCGTCGTCGTCCTGCGGACGGGCGAGGCCGACGTGGTGATGAACCTGCCGCCTGCCGACCAGGAGACCCTCAAACAGAACCAGAATATCGTCCTGCACAACACGCCCAGTTTGACGGTCGTGATGATCGAGTTGCGCGTCACGAAGCCACCGTTCAGCGACAAGAAGGTGCGCTACGCGCTCAACCACGCGATCGATAAGGACGCGATCATCAAGAACATCATGCGGGGCCAGGCGCTGGCGCTGAAGACGCCGGGGATCGAGGGGATCTACGGCACCGCAGACTTCGACCCGCTGCCGTACGACCCGGCGAAGGCTAAGTCGCTCCTCGCCGAGGCGGGGTACGCCAGTGGCTTCGATGTGAAACTCTCCTACGTCAGCGGCCGGTGGGTCGGCGACGATCAGGTCGTCCAGGCCGTCCAGGGGTACTGGTCGCAGATCGGTGTGCGGGCGACGATCAAAAAAGTGGACAATGCCGGTCTCGTTTCGGACCTCGCGCTCGACCCCGACCAGAACCCCGCGTTCGCCGTCATGCCGCAACGGTCGAGCTTCTACCTCGATTACCACCTCTACCGGATGTACGCGACGGAGGCGACCCACGCCAACGCCGCGCAGCGTTCGGGCTACAGCAACCCGGACGTCGACAAGATGCTGAAGCAGGAGGAATCCGACTTCGACACGAACCACCGGCTCGCCACCTTCCAGCAACTGCAGAAGGTGATCTGGGACGATCAGCCCTTCGTCTACCTCTTCCAGCAGGCGAGTCTCTGGGGCCAGCAGAAGAACGTCTCCGGGTTCATCCTGCCGCCCACCGGGGACTTGACGCCACAGCAACTCCAGAAAGGGTGACACGGGGGCGATGCCGCGATCACGGTGAGGGTGAGGGTGGAGCATGAGCCGGTACATCGTCACACGCATCCTCTGGCTTGGCCCGGTCATGCTGGGGGTCTCGCTCTTCGTCTTCGGCATCATCAAACTGGTGCCGGGGGACGTGGCGCGCGTCCTCGTGGGCACGAATGGCACCGCCGAGGACGTGGAGACCATGCGGCACACGCTCGGTCTCGATCGCCCCATCTACGTGCAGTACGGGCGTTTTCTCAACCGGCTGGTGCACCTGGACCTCGGCAATTCGGCGGTGACGCGGCGGCCCGTGACGGCGGAGATCGCCGGTCGCATCCCGCCCACCGCCGAACTGGCGGGGGCCGCGCTCCTCGTCGCACTGGTGCTCGGCCTCGCCACGGGGATCGTCTCGGCGACGATGCAGTACAGCGTCTGGGACAACCTCGCCACGCTGGTCTCGCTCGTGGGCATCTCGATGCCGACGTTCTGGCTCGGGTTGATGCTGACGCTGCTCTTCTCGGTGCGGCTGGGATGGCTCCCGAGCACGGGGTCGGGGACACTCGCCCAGTTGGTGCTCCCCGCCCTGACCCTGGGTTCTGCCTCGACGGCGATCATCGCGCGTCAGACGCGCTCCAGCCTGCTGGAGGTGCTGCGGCAGGATTATGTCCGCACCGCCCAGGCGAAAGGAATGGCCCGCCGCATCGTGCTGCTGCGCCACGCCCTGCCGAACGCCCTGATCCCGACCGTGACTGCGGTTGGCCTGCAGGTCGGCTACCTCCTCGGCGGGTCGGTGCTGACGGAGACGGTCTTCGCGCGCCCCGGCCTGGGGCGGTTGCTCGTCGATTCGATCCAGTCCCGCGACCTCGCCGTCGTCCAGGGGACGATCATGCTGCTCTCCGCCGTCTTCGTCGTCGTTAACCTCGTCGTCGACCTGATCTACGTCCGGCTGGACCCGAGGATTCGCTATGAGTAGCGCGCGCGAGCACGCGGCGGTGGCGGGGCAGCCAGTCGCCGCCGACCCCCGGCCACATTTCCGGCAACGCGCCTCCGTCTCACCCATCTGGCGCGCGTTCCGGCGCAGCCGGTCAGCGACGATTGGGCTGGCGATCATCACCATCTTTCTGCTGACGGCGCTGCTGGCGCCGCTACTCGCGCCGCACAACCCGACGGCCTTCTCCCTCGGCGATCAGCTCCTGCCCGCGTCCGTCGCGCACCCGCTGGGCACGGACGAACTGGGGCGCGACACGCTGAGCCGGTTGATCTGGGGCTCCCGCATCACGCTGCTGATGACCGTGGGCGCTGTCCTGCTCGCACTGGTGACGGGCGCTTCCCTCGGCATCGTGGCCGGCTTCCGGGGCGGATGGGCGGACACCGCAATCATGCGCTGCATGGACGTGCTGCTGGCGATGCCGACCTTCCTGCTCGCCGTGGCGATCATCGCGGCCCTCGGAGCGGGCACGGTCAATGTTATCCTGGCGGTGGGGATCGGCTCTATGCCGACGTTCGCGCGGATCGCGCGCGGCTCGACGATCTCCGTGAAGCAGGAAGACTACGTGACGGCGGTGCGCGCCGTGGGTGCGTCCACCAACCGGATCATGTGGCGGCATATCCTGCCCAATGTCGCGTCGGCGTTGCTCGTGCAGACGACGTTGCGGCTCGCCACGGCGATCCTGACGGCGTCGGGGCTGAGTTTCCTCGGTCTCGGGCCCCAGCCGCCGACACCGGAATGGGGGGCGATGCTGAGCACGGGGCGCAATTACCTGACGAGCAGCCCCCAACTCGCCGCGATTCCGGGGGTCGCTATCCTGCTGGTGACCATCGGCTTCAACCTGTTGGGCGATGGCCTGCGGGATGCGCTCGATCCGCGGCTGAAGCGGTAAGGGGTGGCATACACGTGGAGGTGCAAGGGGTGCATATGATGACCGCGCAGACGAATGGGCACGGCTGTGGCGCGTTGCCGCTCAAACGCGAGCAGGCGTACGAGGCGATCCGCACCGCGATTGTCTGCCTGGAACTGGCCCCGTCGAGTATCATCGACGAGGCCGCGCTCTGCCAGCAACTCGGGCTGGGGCGGACGCCGGTGCACGACGCGCTGCAGCGGCTGCAGCACGAGGGGCTGGTGCAGATTTTCGCGCGGCGTGGCATGATCGTCTCGCCGATCTCCATGCTCGAATCGCAGCATCTCACGCAGGCGCGGCTCATGTGGGAGCCGAACATCGCCCGCCTCGCCGCGCAGGTCGGGAAGCCGGGCATGTGGGACGCGCTGGATCGCCTCCTCGCGGAGACGCCGGAGACGTTCGCCACGATCGAGGACGCGACGATGGGGGCCACGGTGAACCGCCGCTTCCATCGCGGCATCGCAGAGGCGACGGGGAACCCCAATCTCATCGAACTGGTGAGGCAGCACGAGCACCGCAAGGCGCGGCTCTCGTTCGTCTTCTTTCGCCACGGGCTGTACACTCCGGTGACGGAGCAGCACCACGCGATCCTGGCGGCGTTGCGCGCGGGGGACGGGGACGAGGCGGCCGCACTGATGGCGCGGCATATCAGCATCACGCAGGAGCGGCAGGCGCGGGTTCTTCAGTGAACAGAGCTTAATTCGGTAATGAGAGCACAGGCTGAAGCCCATGCCACCGGTGGCGTGGGTGCCCTCTGGGCGAATTCAGCCTGCCGATAGCCGCGATTTCGTTTATACTGCCGCACAGAACCTGGGGCAGAATGAGGGTGGGAAGGGGATAGACGATGGCAGATGCGTCCATGCGAATGACGGGTGCGATGACGCGGCGCAAAGTTCTCGCGCTGTCGGCGTCGGGAGTTGCGGGGGTGGCCCTTGCGGCCTGCGGGGGCAGCACCAATGCGCCAACCGCGACACCGGCCCCCGCCGCAGCCGCCCCGACCGTGACTGGCCCTGCAGCGACCGCGACGGCGGTGCCGCAATCCCTCGGTGGCGCGACGACGCCCGCCGGTAACCCTGCGACCACGGGGACAGCCGCGAGTGGCGCGGCCTCCCCATCGGCGGCGGCGAGCACGGCAAATCTCGCGGACAAGCAGGTCTTCCGCTTCGCCGACGTGGAGCCGCCAAGCTTCGACCCGGCGAACTGCCAGAACCCGGTCAACGAGCCGCAGGTCTTTGAGGGGCTGGTGACGGTCAGTTGGAAGGACGGCATGATCGAACCGGCGATGGCGCAGAGTTACCAGGCGAATGCGGACGCCACCGTCTGGACATTCAAGATGCGCCCCGGCATGAAGTGGTCCGACGGCACGCCACTGACGGCGAAGGACTTCGAGTATGCATGGCGGCGGGTGATGGAACCCGAAGACCGCTTCGATCTACACCGCCTCGCTGGCGAACGTCAAGAACGGCCCGGAGATCGTCAAGGGCGCGCTGCCGCCGGACCAACTCGGCGCGAAGGCGCTCGACGATGCCACCTTCGAGGTCACGCTGAACACGCCCGCGCCCTTCTTCCCGCTCCTCGCCGCGACCTGGACATGCTACCCGACGCCCCGGCACGTCATCGAGAAGTTCGGGCAGAAGTGGACGGAGGCGGCGAATATCGTCGGCAACGGCCCCTACATCCTGAAGGAGTGGAAGCACGATCAGGTCCAGGTATTCGAGCCGAACCCGAACTACTGGGGGCCGAAGCCGGCGATCACCCACGCCGAGTGCATCCTCTACGATGACGTGCTCACCAAGGGCCTCACCGCCTACGAGAATGGCGAGCTGGAGACGGCGCAGGTCTCCCCCGGCGGGTACGACCGCGTGCTGAAGGACCCGAAACTCTCGAAGGAGTTGAAGGGGTACCCCCTCTCCCAGACGAACATGCTCCAGCTTGACGCGACGAACAAGCCGACGAGCGATGTGCGGGTGCGCAATGCGCTCTCGCTCGGCTTCGACCGGGATGCGCTGATCGACTCTGTGCTGAAGAAGTACTACCTCAAGGCGACGACGATCCTGCCGCCGGACATCGCCGGGCACAACCCGCAGGCCGCCCTGACGGGCGGCGTGGAGCGGGCGAAGCAGCTGATGGCGGACGCCGGGTTCCCGAACGGGCAGGGCTGGCCCAGCGATTTCACGGTGGTCTACTCGACGAACTCGGTGACGAAGACGATCCTCGAGTACCTCCAGAACGAATGGAAGAAGAACCTCGGCATCGACGTGCAACTCCAGAGCCTCGAATCGAAGGCGTACGTCCAGTGGCGCAGCGCCCGTAAGGATCAGCCGTTCAACATGTACTTCGGCGCCTGGGGCTCGGACTACGGCGATCCGAGCAACTGGCACAATTTCCTCTTCTCTGCCGACACGGACTTCTACCACACGCACTGGCGGAACGAGCAGTTCGAGGGCATGATCGCGAAGGCGAAGGGGATGAACGATCAGGCCGCCCGCACGAAGATGTATCAGGACGCGGAGGTGATCCTCGTGCAGCAGGGCGCGAGCATCCCGATTAACTACAACCAGGCCTTCTTCGTCACCAAGCCGAATGTCCAGGGCGTCTATCACCCGGCGGTGCTCGGCACCTTCCCGCGCATCAAGTACGTCTCGATCACGAAGTAGCGTCGGACGGGTCGGCGAGGGGCGCGGCCAGGGAGAACCGTCTGCCGCAGCGGAGGCAATGCATCGCGGATTGCGCCACCGCGCTACTCGTCGGCGGGGAGGTTGCGCCGCTCGCGCAACTCGACGCGCAGGCCGGCGAGGTCATTCAACCGCTGCTCGATCTGATCGAGCAGGTCCGCGCGCGGGCGGCGCTCGTACTCATCGCGCAGTTCGAGGAGCATCTGGCACACCCGCCCGATCGTCCGCACCGTGTGATACGGGTCATCCTCGCGCACCGGATGCACGTACCCCGGTGTGTAACGGGCCTCATCGTTTCGTGGCACGCCGCCGACCTTTCCTGGATCGTTAGACGGGAAGCATCCCTTGCGCGGGCGCATCATCGGTGTCGCCCGCTTCGTCATCCCCATGATTTTCCCTGCGCTCGTGTTCATCGAGCAGCGCGAGCAGCGCCGCCTCATCCAGCGTCGGCACCTTCAGTGCGACGGCGCGATCCGCCTTTGAACCCGGTTCTGCTCCAATAATCACTGTGGATCTCTTTGTCACAGTGCTGGCGATAGATGCACCGAGCGCCTTGAGGCGCGCCTCCGCCTGTGGCCGGGACATCCCTTCCAGTCGCCCGGTCAGCACGAAGGTCTGCCCCGCGAGCGGCTGCGGGCCGGTGGGCAGCGGGCGCGGCGGGTCGGCCATCCGCATACCGGCGGCGGCAAGTTTGGTAATCAACGCGCGGTTTTGCGGCTCGGCGAAGAAGTCCACGACGCTCCGCGCCATGATAGCACCGACGCCGTTGACCGTGCCGAGATCGTCGGCGGTCGCGGCGGCGAGGGCGTCCATGGTGGTGAACCGATCCGCGAGCAGTCCGGCGGAGCGCTCCCCGACATGCCGGATGCCGAGGCCGAAGACGAGCCGCGCGAGCGGGCGATCCCTGCTGCCGTCGATGGAGCGGAGCAGATTATCGACGCTCTTGTCGCCCAGTTTCTCCAAGCCCAGCAGTCTCTCGCGTTCGCGTTCGAGGTGGTAGACATCCGCGACATCCCGCAGGAAGCCGAGATCGACGAAGCGGTCAACGAGGCGGTCGCCCAGCCCCTCGATGTCAATCGCGTTGCGCGAGACGTAGTGCTTGATGCGCTCGCGCACCTGCGCGGGGCATGAGATATTCGTGCAGTATGCCATCGCCTCATCGGGGAGCCGTTCGACCTGCGCGCCGCAGACGGGGCAATGGTCGGGTAGAGCGAACGGGCGCTCACTGCCGTCCCGCGCGTCGGTGACGACCGAGACGACTTGCGGGATCACGTCCCCGGCGCGCTGGATCAGGACGGTGTCGCCGATGCAGATGTCCTTGCGGCGAATTTCGTCCTCGTTGTGCAGCGTCGCGCGGGCGACGATCACGCCCGCGACGTTGACCGGCTCCAACTCCGCGACGGGATTAAGGCTCCCAGTGCGCCCGACCTGAATCGTGATCGCATTGATCCGCGTCCGCACCTGCGTCGCGGGGAACTTGTATGCGGTCGCCCAGCGCGGCTCGCGCGCGACGTTGCCGAGTTCCTCCTGCAAGCCGAGGCTGTCCACCTTGATGACGACGCCATCGATCTCGAAATCGAGCGCGTCGCGCTGGTCGTGCCAATACCGGCACCGCTCCCAGACCGCGTCGACCGTGTCGCACGTCGTGGCGTGGGGGGAAGGGCGGAAGCCGAGGGTGTGCAGCCGATCCAATAGCTCGCTCTGCGCGCGCACCGGCATCGCGGCGGGGTCCGTCCAGTACCCGGCGGCATACGCGAAGAAGCCGAGCGGTCGGCTCGCGGTGATGGTCTGATCCAGTTGCCGCAGCGACCCCGCTGCCGCGTTGCGCGGGTTCGCGAACGTCGCCAACCCGTCGCGCTCGCGCTCCTCGTTTAAGCGATGAAAGCCGGTGCGCGTCAGATAGACCTCGCCGCGCACCTCGACCGCGCCGGGGAGCGGCTCGCGCAGTTTGAGCGGCACGGTGCGAACGGTGCGCAGGTTCGCCGTCACATCCTCGCCGGTGAACCCGTCGCCGCGCGTCGCGCCGCGCACCAGTTGCCCGTTCTCGTAGGTCAGCGCGACCGCCAGCCCGTCGATTTTCGGCTCGACAGTGAAGGTGATCGTGTCGCGCCCGATGAGGCGATAGACGCGCTCGGCCCATGCGCCGAGGTCGTCGCGCGAGAAGACATTGCCGAGCGAGAGCATCGGCACGGGATGCGTCACCGTGCCGAATTGCGCGGATGGGGCTGTGCCGACCCGCTGCGTCGGCGAGTCGGGCGTGACGAGCGCGGGGTACTCCGCCTCGAGCGCGCGGAGTTCGTTCATTAGCGCGTCCCACTCGGCGTCCGTCAGCGTCGGATTGTCGTGGACGTAATACTCGACATTCGCCTGGTCGATGCGCTGCCGCAACGCGGCGACACGCTCCTCGACCGCCACCGGCGGCGCGGCCTGGAGTGTTGCTTCGATCTGCGTTTTTTCGGTGGCACTCACGCGGGCAATTCTCCTCGGCATCGTTGCGTTCACTGCGCGAAAGTATACCATGTCCGTACGCCAGTGAATGGCGGCGGCGCAAGAGTCGCGCTCGTAACGAATGTGTTTGGGAGGAGTGCGATGAAGATGGCGGCGCAGTATGCCCTGTTCGCGTTCATGGCCGGTGCGGGCGTGGCATTCCAGTTCGGGGTCAACGGCCAGTTGCGCCGCGTGTCGGGCCAGCCGGTCTGGGCGTCGCTCGCATCGTTTTTCATCGGCACGCTCATCCTTTCCGTCTGCTTTCTCGCCACCCGGCGCGGCTGGCCGAGTGCGGCGCGGTTCGCGCACGCGCCGTGGTGGATCTGGATCGGCGGCGCGCTCGGCGCGTTCTACGTCGTCGCGAGCGTCGTCGCGGGGCCACGCCTCGGGGCGGCGGCGCTGATCGCCTGCGTGATCGCCGGGCAACTGGTCGCCTCGGTGGTGATCGATCACTTCGGGCTGGTCGGCTTCGCGGTGCATGCCGCCAATCCCGGCCGGATCATCGGCGCGATTCTGCTCCTCGGTGGGGTCGCGTGCGTGCTGCGATACTGAATTCCTGCTACCTACCGCGTGTCACAAAACTCAGGGTCGTAGCGAGCAAGCGCGATAATGTTTACGAGACGGGAATCGAAACACAAACGACAGACGAGGTTTATTGATGCTGAACAGCGTTCGATATTGTGGGAAATTCGTTCGAATGTGAGACGATGCCTGAGATTTGACTATGAGGTGGTCGCCGCTGCCTGGAGGAGTGAGGGATGCCATGACCCGCCGCCCGAAAGACCCCGTGCGTGTCCACACTGACACGCAACAGACTGCCCTGGAACGGCTCAGTCGGGCACCGAGGACCCTGCCAGCCCGGTCGTCCGCGCGACGCGCGTGCTTGCGGTCGCGGCGGGACCGCGCGACACCGTTGCGGCACCGG
>JBBSII010000015.1:0-17409 GCA_038232175.1 Thermomicrobiales bacterium | reverse complement strand
CAGAACCTCCAGAACTACGAGCGCACCGATTACGTCATGCGCTGGTGGTTCCCCGAGGAAATTTACCGCAGTTTCACCTACTCCCCCGCCGCACCGCGCAACGATTACCCCGGCCTGTGGAAGCCGGGGCCGAATAACACGACGGTGCGGCCAACCTGGGGCGACACGTTGAAGAAGGCATGGCAGAGCATCCGCACGCTCGGTGAGGCGCCGCAGGCGGCGAGCAAGACCCAGATCGGCGCGCAGGGCAACCCGCAGATCGTCTCGACGCCATCGCCCGCGCCCGCGTCGAACCTCTGGCGCTTCGTCGCGCTGCGCGAGCCGCAGCACACGATCGACTCCTACAATTTCCATCTCTACGTCCGCAAGGACCTCGTGCGCGAATTCAACGGGATACGGTATTAGTTGGAAACAACGGGACAGCACGCGATTCGTGAGGATGGAGGCCGCCATCGCGCGCCGCTCACCGATGGTGACACGCTGCGGGACGGCGTGGATGACCTGCCCGATCTCCCGTCTTCCCCGATGGCGCGCGAGGAAGGCCGCGACGTGGTGACGGTTGACCCGCCTGCGGCACTGCTGCTCGACAGCGGCTTCGCGCTCCCGCGCCTCACGATTGAGTCCGCGCTCTGGATCGTCACCCTCATCGCCACGCTGCTCGTGCACCTCGCGTCCCTGACGAACAACCCATTCAGCATCGCCGAGTCGCAGCGCGCGTACGCCGCGTGGCAGTTCGCCGACGGGCAAAGCGCACACGTCGATGGGACGCTCTGGGGGCCGCTGCCGTTCCTGATTAACACGATCTTCTTCTTCCTCTTCGGCGCGCGGGACGCGGTCGCGCGGCTCGGCCCGGCGCTCGCGGGCGTCGCGCTCGTGCCGCTCTGCTGGTGGTTGCGGCCCCACCTCGGTCGCTGGGGCGCGCTCGGCGTCGCGATGATGCTCGCGCTCTCCCCGACGTTCGTCTACGGCTCGCGACAGGTGACGGGCATCCCGTGGGTCGTCCTCGCCGCGCTCGGCTTGTTCATCTGCGTCCTGCGCCTCGCGGAGGATCGCCCCACGACGACCGCGCCCATTATCGTCGGCGCGGTCGCGGTCGCGGCGCTCGTCTGTTCGGGGCCGCAGGGGTTGACGATGCTCGTCGCCTTCGGGCTGACATTGGCAATTGTGACGCTCCTCGACCGCCAGAGCGGCGAGGATGACGCGCCCCGCAGCGCGCTCCACGCATTCGGGACGCACATCCGGCAGGTGGATCGCCGCGTCTGGATGCGCGTTGCGCTCCTCGTCGGCGTGTTGATCGTCGCGATCAGCAGCCTCTTCTTCACCGACCTGATCCACCTGCCGCGCACGCTCGGCTCGATGTTTGGCCGCTGGTGGGACGATCTCTTCGCCACGGCGCGCAACGAGCCGTGGTTCTACTACCTGATGATCGCCTTTGTCTACGAGCCGTTCATCGGCGTGGCGGCGATCATCGGGCTTGTGCTGTTGTACCGCGCGCCGTCACCGCGACCGCTCCATGCGATGCTCCCGCTGGTCTGGCAACTCGTCGCGCTTGTCCTTTTCTCGCTGAGTGGCGGCAAGACGCCGGAATCGGCGGCGATGATCCTCCTGCCGCTCGCGCTGATCGGCGGGAGCGCGGTGGAGTGGGCGGGCGACCGACTACGCGGCGACTGGTTCTGGCAGAACCGGGGGTGGATGCTCGGCATCGCCGCGTTCATCACGACGCTCGTCACGGTACAGTTCCTGCGATCACTGCTCGAAGTGGATCGGTCGGTCGCGTGGATCGCGACGATCCTCGTCTTGATCGCCCTCATTCTCGCCGCCGGATACGCCACGATGATACTCGCCACAAACCAGGGCCAATTCGAGGCCAGCACGACGCTAATCGCGACATTGCTATTGCTCGCCGCGATCATCACGGTGCGGGCGATGACGGGCGTTACCTTCAACCGCCCCGCCGACGGGCGGGAACTGCTCGTCGGCACGCGCACCGCGTCCAGTGTGACGCCCTTCGTGGAGCGTGTGCAGCGCATCTCGATCGACCTCACACGCAACGACCGGACGCTCGCCCCCGCACAACAGGATCGGAACAACATCGCGGGCGGCAACACGCTCGCCATCGCGGTCGAAACCTCGCTGGAGTGGCCATACCGCTGGTACTTCCGCGACTTCCCGAACTTCTCCGTCGGCAACGCGCAGGAGATCACGGCGGACCGACCGCTCAACACGAGCGGCGTCCCCCTCCCGCGCATCGTCCTCCTGCCGAGCGTGGTGGAGAATCAGGTGACGGCGAGCCTGACGGGGTATGTCAGCCAGCAATACCCGGCCACTGTCGCGTTCCCGGACGCATACCGGACAAAGGGGTCGGCGGCGCGGATTGCGACCCTCTTCAAGCCTCGCACGTGGGGGAACTGGCTCCGCTACTTCGCCTCGCGCGAGACGCCAGACCCGCCGACGACGCGGACAATGTCCGCCTATCTCAGCAAGGAAGTCGCGGACAAGGTCTACTTCGCCGGTGCGACCGCGACAAACACCCCGGCGGCTCCAAGCAGCCTCTTCGACCGCGCGGGCAAGGGCAAGGCGGGCGGGCAGTTCTCGGCGGCGCGCGGCATCGCGATCGGCCCCGATGGCGTCATCACGATCGTCGATCAGCTCAACTACCGCGTGCAGCAGTTCCAGCCGGACGGGACGTTCGTGCGGCAATGGGGCAGCATTGGCACCACGCCCGACAAGTTCGGGCAGATCAACGGCTACGCCTTCGGCCCCACCGGGCTGGCGGTTGGCACGGATGGTACGGTCTACGTCGCGGACACCTGGAACCATCGCATCGCTGCATTCACGAGCGACGGCAAGCCCGTTCGTCAGTGGGGCAATTACTTCAACGGGCAGGATAATCCAGGCGACCTGTCGAAGCACACCTCCGAGTTCTACGGGCCGCGCGGCATCGCCGTCGCGCCGAACGGCCTCCTATATGTGACAGACACGGGCAACAGCCGCATCCTTGTCTTCGATAAGGACGGCAAGTTCGTCCGCACCTTCGGCTCCGTCGGCACCGGGGCGGGGCAGATGGACAACCCGGTCGGCATCGCCGCCCGCGCAGACGGCGCCATCGCCGTTGCGGACACGAACAATGCGCGCATCCTGCTCTTCTCTGCCGACGGGCAGTATCAGGGCGAGGCGCTCGTCACCGATTGGGGCACGGTCAAGGGGCTGGAGGCATACATCGGCTTCCTGCCGAACGGCAACCTGCTCGTCCCTTCCCCGACGGGCAACCGGCTGATCGAGATGACGACGCAGGGGCAGATGGTCCGCTCGATCACCGGCAACCCCGGCGACTTGCGAAAACCCGTCTCCTTCGCGCTCGCGCAGGACGGCAAAACGGCCTATGTGATCAATGACGAAACGAACACGGTGGTGAAAGTGAGCCTGCTGTGACCGCTATCCAACGCACCCTGGCACAACGGCGTGCCCTCCCGGAACCCTCCCCCGATGATGCCCCGCGCCGCGCGGGCGCATTCTCCCCGAAGTTCTGGATCGGTATCGCGATCAGTGTGATCTTCCTCTATCTCGCATTGCGCGGGCAGAATTTCGCGGAGTTGTGGCGGGCGATGCGGGAAGCCGCGTACGCTTGGCTCATCCCGGCGATCCTCTGCTACTTCCTCGGCGTCGTCGTGCGGACGTATCGGTGGCATGTGCTGCTGCGCTCCACGCGGGTGATCCCGGCGCGCCGCCTCTGGCCGGTCATCGTCATCGGCTACATGGCGAACAACGTCCTGCCACTCCGCGCGGGCGAGCTGGTGCGCACCTATGTCCTCAGCAAGCGGGAGAATGTGAGCCGCAGCGCGACCCTCGCGACGATTGTCGTTGAGCGCGTCTTCGACGGGTTGACGATGCTCGCGTTTATCGTCTTCGCCGCCTTGTTCATCGACATCAACGCCCGCGTGCGGCAACTGGTCGTGGTCGCGGCGCTCCTCTTCCTCGGTGGGCTGGGGGTCTTCTTCCTGATCGCCTTCTCCGGCGCGTGGCGCGCGCGGCTGCTCGGCCCGATCCTGCGGCGGCTCCCCGACGGGGTCGCGACGAAGGCGGAGGGGCTGATTGTTGAGTTCATCGCCGGCCTCGGCAGCCTCCGACGTGCGGCGGATACCGGCCTCGTCGCCGCGACCTCCGTCGCCGCGTGGGCGTTGGAGGCGACGATGTACGCGCTGATCGCGCGCGGGTTCGGCTTCACGCTCAACCCGGCGGGCGCGATGCTGACGACGGGCGTAGCGAACCTCTTCACACTCGTTCCCTCATCGCCGGGGTACATCGGCCCCTTCGAGGCGGGGACGCTCCTCGTCATCCAGCAAATCCTCAAATTGCCCATCGAGGCGACCGGTGCGTACGCACTCGTTCTCCACGCCGCGCTCTACTTCCCGATCACCATCTGGGGGCTGTACTACTGGTCCCGCCAGCACCTCTCGCTCCGCAACGTCCGTCAGTACGAGGACGCAGTCGCGGTCGCGGTGGAGGCGAGGGTTCCTACCCCCTAACCCCCTCCCTGGAAGGGAAGGGGAACTGAATTCGGCCACGGCATCGCGAGCATTTTCTCCTCCCCCTTCCCCCGTGGGGAAGAGGCCGGGGGGGTTAGGAAAAATGCGGTACACTATCCCCATCACCGGATGAGACAATCCGGTCGGGTCAGTGGTAAAGGTAGGGACGACGATGCCGGATTTCAACGCACAAAGCCGCACGCAGAAATGGCTGCTCATCATCGCCGGGACGCTCTTCCTAATGGCGATCATTATGACCTTCGCGCGGTACGTCATGCTCGGCCTGATCGTGGCGCTCGCCGCCGTTCTGGTCGCCTTTGTCAGCAAGGCGGTGACGAGCGGCATGGGGACGAACAACGCGCCGAAGGACCTCCCGGAACATGTTGACGATATGAGCAGCCGGTCGTGACTTCTCCCCGGAGCGGGGAGGGAAGAAAATCTTCTCCCGGACTTGTGTATGTTGACGATACAAGTCGGTCGGTGTCACAATCCGCCCGCCGCGCGGGAATCGCGCGGCGCGTGAAGAGGAACGGTGCATGATCGTCTCGCGCACGGGAAAAATGATACCGAAACTCGTCCCGGAGCCGGACATTCCCGACATCGTCGTCCGCCGCCTGCCGATCTACCACCGCACGCTGCAAGGCTTCCTCAACGAGGGGCAAACCTCCGTCTCATCGAGCGATCTCGCCGACCGCATCGGCGTCACGGCAGCGCAAATCCGGCGCGACCTCTCCAACTTCGGCAAGTTCGGCAAGCAGGGCAAGGGATACGACATCCAACACCTGCTGACGCAGATCGCCGGCATCCTCCGCATCAACACCGAGTGGTCGGTGGCGCTCTGCGGCTTCGGCCTGCTCGGTCAGGCCGTCGTGCAGTATCGCGGTTGGGAGGACAGCAACCTCTGCATCGACGCGGTCTTTGACAGCGACAAGCAGAAAATCGGCACGGCGGTCGGCATCGATGACCTGACCGTGCAGGCGCCGACGGAGATCACGCGCACCGTGCGCGAGAAGAAAATCCACGTCGGCATCGTCGCCGTGCCCGCGCACGGCGCGCAGGAGACGTGCGATCTCCTCGTCGCCGGCGGTGTGCGGGCGATCCTCAATTACGCCCCGGTCATCCTCCGCGTCCGCGAGGGCGTCTGGGTGCGCGATGTTGACCCCGTCGCCGCTATCCAGAGCATGACGTATTACCTCCAAGCGAAGTAGTGGCCGCGAATTTCCCCTATTCCTTTGTGGGGCTTTGACCCTCCGACGCACCAAGCGCGAGATCAGCCAGGATTGCTAACGCCGGGAGCGCCGTCGAGGAGAGCGTGTCGCCGGAACGGGCGAAGGTCGCGACGCGATAGTGGCCGTTGTGCGGCTCGGTATAGCGCTCGACGACATCATTGACGAGATCCACAAGCCCCGCTTCCGGGATGCCCGCCGCCGCGTAACGTGGCAGTTTCGTCGCGCGGTCATAGTCGCGGGACGAATCGGCGACTTCGATCACAAGAATCACTTCGGCGGCAGACGGCACGGTGCGCGCGTAGGTGCCGCGACGGACAAGGGCAATGTCGGGCTGGGGTTCGCTGTCATCATCGAGGCGGATCGGATTCTGTACGCTGATTACCATCTCGCGCAGGACGACCGCTGCGAACAGATCGGCCAGCGCATTGACGCACCCCACGTGCCGGTCTCCGACGGGACTCATGCTGATAATCTCCCCCGCGACCAATTCGACACGATCATCCTCCGTAAGGATGCCGACGGTAGCCATCTGCTCGTAGTCCGCCACAGTGAATCGATAGCGTGCGCACTCCGCGCTCATGCTGTTCCTCCCAGGGTTACATTTGTCGGCATACGCGCCTTCCCGCATCATAGCCCGCCGCTGGCGCGCGTCAATCCAAATGTACGTCACCATTGGGAGCCGCCTTTCATCGCCCTTTGCAAACCCGCCCCTGCGTGGTCTACTTAATAGAACATGCAGCAGACGGGGTGCAAACAACGACCAGCCAGGGAAGGGCGCACGGTGGATAATCAGGCCATCACGGTACACACTAATGGCGACGCAATGAAGGGTTTCGCGGGCGAACCATTGATCGCCCTCCTCCAGCGGGAGCGGATCGAGATTCCCGCTGTCTGCTACCACCCAAGCCTCGGGCCAATCCAGACGTGCGACACCTGCTGGGTCTCCGTGGGCGGGCAACTCGTCCGGGCGTGCGCGACGCTGGTGACGGCGGGGTTGACGGTGCGGACCGACGGCGCGCAGACCCGCGCCGCGCGCGAGGAGGGGATGCAGCGCATCCTCAAGAACCACGAACTCTATTGCACCGTCTGCGAGAACAACAACGGCAATTGCACCGTCCACAACACGACGGCGATGATGCACATCGGGCATCAGGAGTACCCATTCACGCCCAAGCCTTACACGGTGGACGACTCCAACCCGTTCTATCGCTACGACCCCGACCAGTGCATTCTCTGCGGGCGGTGCGTCGAGGCGTGCCAGAACTTGCAGGTGAACGAGACGCTCACCATCGACTGGAGCCTCCCGCAGCCCCGCGTCGTCTGGGACGGCGGCGTGCCGGTGAACGAATCGAGTTGCGTCTCCTGCGGGCATTGCGTCACCGTCTGCCCCTGCAACGCGCTGATCGAGACGACGATGCTCGGGCAGGCGGGCTTCCTCACCGGGCTGCCGGACGCCGTCAAGCGCCCGATGATCGACATCGTCAAGGCGGTCGAGCCGCACACCGGCTACATCCCGATCATGGCGATCTCCGACGCGGAGGCGGCGATGCGCGCGACGGAGATCGCGCGCACAAAGACCGTCTGCACCTACTGCGGCGTCGGCTGCTCCTTCGAGATGTGGACGAAAGGCCGGGATATTCTCAAGGTCGAGCCGAACATCGCGGCCCCCGCGAATGGCATCTCGACGTGCGTCAAGGGCAAGTTCGGCTGGGACTTCGTCAACAGCCCGGAGCGGCTGACGACCCCCCTGATTCGCGAGGGCGACTACTTCCGTGAGGCGTCGTGGGACGAGGCGCTGGCGTACACGGCGCGGCGCTTCGCGGAGATCAAGGCGCAGCACGGCCCGGACAGCATCGGCCTAATCGCCTCCTCGAAGTGCACGAATGAGGAGGCGTACCTCGTCCAGAAGCTGGCGCGCGCCGTAATTGGCACGAACAACGTCGATAATTGCTCGCGCTACTGCCAGTCCCCCGCGACGATTGGCCTCTTCCGCACCGTCGGCTACGGTGGCGACAGCGGCTCGATCACTGACATCGCGCAGGCGGACCTCGTGCTGATTATCGGCTCCAACACGGCGGAGTCGCACCCGGTGATCGCGACGCGCATCAAGCGGGCACAGAAACTGCACGGCCAGAAGGTCATCGTCGCGGACCTGCGCGAGAATGAGATGGCCGAGCGCGCCGATCTCTTCCTGCGCCCGCTCCCCGGCACGGACATGGTCTGGCTCTCCGCGATCACAAAGTACATCCTCGACGCGGGTCTCGCGGATCGGGCGTTCCTCGATGCGCGGGTCAACGGGCTGGCGGCGTACCGCGCGAGCCTCGAACCCTTCACGCTCGCGTACGCGACGCAACTGACCAGCATCCCCCAGGACGAACTCGAACGATTGGCGCGGATGATTGCAGCGTCGCCCTCCGTCTGCGCGCTCTGGGCGATGGGCGTGACGCAGCACTGCGGCGGGTCGGACACAAGCACGGCGATCTCCAACCTGCTGCTCGTCACCGGCAACTACGGTCGGCCCGGCACTGGCGGCTACCCGATGCGCGGGCACAACAACGTGCAGGGCGCGAGCGACTTCGGCGCGGTCACGACCTACTTCCCCGGCTACGAACTCGTCGCTGATGACGACGTGCGCGCCCGCTACGAGCATGGCTGGGGCGTCCCGCTCTCGACCACGCCGGGCCTCGACAACCACGAGATGGTCGACGCGATCCGCAGCGGCGATCTGCGCGCGATGTACGTCATCGGTGAGGACATGAGCCTCGTGGACTCCAACGCGGGCTACGTGCAGCAAGAGTTCGAGGAACTGGAATTCTTCGTCGTGCAGGACCTTTTCCTGAGCCGCACGGCGCGGTTCGCGGACGTGATCTTCCCCGCCAGCCCTTCCGTCGAGAAGGAGGGGACATTCACGAACACCGAGCGGCGCATCCAGCGGCTCTATCAGGTGATGGAGCCGTACGCGAACACGCGGCCCGACTGGCGCATCATCACCGGTCTCGCCCGCGCGCTCGGCGCGAACTGGGGCTACATGCACCCATCGGAGATCATGCAGGAGGCGGCATCGCTCGCGCCATTGTTCGCGGGCGTGACGTACGACCGATTGGAAGGGTTCGGCTCGTTGCAGTGGCCCGTCGCCGCCGATGGGACGGACAGCCCGCTGCTCTACGGCGAGCGGTTCAACTTCCCCGACGGGAAGGCGCAATTGTTCCCGCTCGATTGGATCGCGCCGAGCGAGACGCCGGACGCGGAGTACGACCTCCACCTGAACAACGGGCGACTGCTTGAACACTTCCACGAGGGCAACATGACGTACAAGTCGGCGGGCATCCGCAGCAAGGTACCCTCCACCTTCGTCGAAGTCTCGCCCGATCTCGCGGCGGCGCGTGGCCTGACGGACGGCACGCTCGTCCGCCTCATCTCGCGGCGGGGCGCGCTGAAGGTGCCTGTCCTCGTCACCGACCGCGTGCAGGGGAACGAGTTGTACATGCCGATGAACTCGACCGATGAGCCGATCAACGTCCTGACGAGCAGCCGCACCGACCGCACGACGCACACCCCTGCCTACAAGGAGACCGCCGTGCGGATGGAGATTCTCGGCACGAACGGCAAGAACGGCGGCACATCGCCGCTGCCCCGCACGAACCCGCGCTACGGCCACCGCACCCCGACATCTGGCGTCGAGGTTGAAAAGAAGTGGGCGCGGCCCGACTACGTCTCCCCCGCCGAGAAAGTGTCGCAGTGATGGCGAAACCCATCCCTTTCACGCCGCCGCCCCGCGACGAGGCGAATCATGCCGTAGCGGACGCGCACGCCGAGTGGGACGCACTGCTCGTCGCGCTGCACGAGCGCGGCGTCCTCCGCTTGCTGAACGGCCTGTTACGGGCAGGCCCGGAGGTGACGGAAATCGCGCTCGACGGCCTGAACAGCCCCGCCGGGCAGCGCGCCGTCCGCAACACCGTCGTGCTCGGTGAGGCGGCAACGAAGATCGACCCGGAGCGGCTGGACGCGCTCGTGGACGGCGTCGTGCGCGGCGTCGCGGCGGCGGGTGAGCGCATCGGGCAGGGTCCACCCGGTTCCGTCAGCCTCCTAAAGTCGCTCAATGACCCCGATGTCCGGCGCAGCATGAATGTCCTCCTCGGCTTCCTCAAGGCGCTCGGACAGTCCAATGAAGGTTAATGGCTTGATCCCATACTTCCGAATCGGCAGGCTAAAGCCCGCCGCCACCGGTGGCGTAGGCTTTAGCCTGCGTTCCCATTCGCCGGAACACGCCATCAACGCGCACACACCTGCCCCATCGGTGGATAGGACATGAACACGCCCCGCACGAGCAAGGCCCGCGCCCGCATCTGGACAGTCGAGGCGGGGCAGGCGCGGCAGCACACGGATTACGTCGCGACCGAGGAACCGCTCGAAATCCGGCTGCTCGCCGGGGGCGAGCGGCGGACAATCGCGGTGACGATGCGCACGCCGGGCGCGGATTTCGAACTCGCCGCCGGGTTCCTCGCCAGCGAGGGGGTGATCCAGAGCCGCGACGACATCCGGCGCATCACCTACTGCGTGGACGCGGCGATCGACGCCGCGCAGCGGTACAACATCGTCAACGTCGAACTGCGCGCCGCGTCGCTGCCCGATCTCGCCCCGCTCGAACGCCACTTCCTGACGACGAGCGCGTGCGGCGTCTGCGGCAAGGCGAGCCTCGACGCGCTACGATTGCGCGGGCAGGTTGCTGCGCCGCCCGGCCCGCACGTCAGCGCCGCGATGATCACTGCGCTGCCGGAACGCTTGCGCGCGACGCAGGGGATTTTCAAGACGACAGGCGGCCTCCACGCGGCGGGGCTGTTCGATGCGGACGGCACGCTCCTCGTCGTGCGCGAGGATGTGGGGCGGCACAACGCGCTCGACAAACTGGCGGGCTGGGCGCTGATGAACGGGAAGATGCCGCACCACCGGCACATCGTCCTCGTCAGCGGGCGCGTCAGTTTCGAGGTCGTGCAGAAGTGTCTCGCGGCGGGCGTGCCGATCATCTGCGCCATCTCCGCGCCGAGCAGCCTCGCCGTCACGCTCGCGGCGGAGTTCGGTATGACGCTCGTCGGCTTCCTGCGCGGCGAGCGGTTCAATGTCTACAGCGGCATCGAGCGGATCGATACGACGGACGTGAGGCAAAGAGAGAATGCGAACGCAGGGGCCACGGGACACACGAGCCTCAGGCTGAGAGCAGGAAAGGACGCTGACTGCCTGCCGACCGCGCCCTAGCCCTCCGCCGTCTTCGGGCTGATGATCGTTGCGACCTCTGATACCTGATTTGCGGGGAAGCCGCCCTTCCGCGCGTGCTCGCGCACCATCTCCTCGTTCGGCGCGGTGTAGATACAGTAGATCTTGTCCCCCGTCACGTAGCTCTCTTGCCACTGGATTTGCGGCCCCATCTCGCTCAGCACGCCGCACGAGGTCTGGGAAATCGCCTTGAGTTGATCCGCCGAGAAGTCGCCGCAGCCGGGGATCTCGCGTTCGATTACATACTTCGGCATGTGCCTCTCCTTTCGCGCCCATCGGACGGCAGCAAATCGTTCTTTCCCGCGCTCACCGGCGAGTATAGTGACTGTATCGGAATAATGCGATGGCCGCCATGTCCTTTCATGGCTCAGTCCACCCTGATCGCTCTCAAAAAACCCGTAGACGCCTCGCGCACGCTGTGGCATCCTGTTCCCATGAGCGAAACGTCCGCGCCGACCGCGCGCATCCCGTCCGGCGATCAGACGCCGCAACCGATCTACGTTGTCTCCGATGGCACGGGGCTGACGGCGGAGACCGTCGTGTCGGCGGCGGCGGGGCAGTTCTTCGGCGCGATCTTCGATGTGCGCCGCCGCCCGCTGGTGCGCACCATCGAGCAGGCGCGCGGCGTCATCAACGAGGCATCGGAGACGCACGGCATCATCGTCTACACCCTCGTCGTGCCCGACCTGCGGCGCGCGGTCGAGGAGGAGTGCGCGCGACGGGGCGTCCCGTTCGTGGACATCATCGGCGGGCTGGTCGCGCGGCTGGAGGAGGCGTTCGGCCTCATCCCGGCGGGCGAACCGGGCCTGCGCGGCGGCCAACTCGACCCGGCGTACTTCGGGCGCATCGACGCGATCGAGTACACCGTCTCGCACGACGACGGGCAGCACCCCGAGACGCTCGGCGACGCGGATGTCGTCCTCGCCGGCGTCTCGCGCACCTCCAAGACGCCGCTCTCCATCTTCCTCGCGCACTACCGGGGCTGGAAGGTGGCGAATGTGCCGATCGTGCTCGGCGTCGAGCCGCCGCAGAACCTGTTCCACATCGATCAACACAAGATCGTCGGGCTGACGATTCAGCCGGGGCGGCTCGTCAACCTCCGCCGTGCGCGGCTGGAATCGCTCGGTCGCGACCCGGACGGACCGTACACCAGCCACGATCAGGTGACGGACGAACTCGCCTACGCCCGCCGCGTCTACCGCCACGGCTACCCGTGGCCGATCATCGACACGACCAACCGCTCCGTGGAGGAAGTCGCGCGCGAAATCATCGCGCTGATCGAGCAATCCGGCTCCAGCGGCCTCCCGCCGTCGGTCTAACGCAGTTAGCCACAGAGGCACAGAGAGCACAGAGGGGGAAGGGAGAGAGAAACGGAGTAGACAAACCAAAGAATCTCTGTTTCTGTCTCCTTCTCTGTGTCCTCTGTGCCTCTGTGGCCAAGATGTTCTTCGGAGGTTCCATGACGTATCCGTTGCCGCTCCGCAAAGCAGAAGTCGTCGCCTCGCGGGGCGTCGTGGCGTCGAATCACCCGCTGGCGAGCAACGCGGGCGTCGAGATGCTCGCGCGCGGCGGGAACGCGGTGGACGCGGCGGTCGCAACGCTTTTCGCGCTCACGGTCGTCGAGCCGATGATGGTCAGCATCTTCGGCGCGGGCTTCTTCGTCATCCGCACACCGGGCGGCGAAGTCGTGACGCTGGACAATTACGCCGTCTGCCCCGCCGGTGCGACCGCGACGATGTTCACGCCGATCCCCGACCCCGTCGAGTGGCTCGCGGAGGGTGACGAGAACCGCATTGGGCACAAGGCGGTCGGCGTGCCAGGCGCGCTCGCGGGCTGGGCGGAGGCGCTCCGGCGATTCGGGCGGCTTCCGCTCGCGACGGTGATCGCCCCCGCGATCCGCTTCGCGGCGGACGGCTACCCTGCCTCCCCGTACCTCGTGCAGTCGATCACCGAGACCGCAGCCGCCCTGGCGCGCTTCCCCGCGAGCGCGGCGGTCTTCCTGCCCGACGGCGCACCACCCCCACCGGGCGCGACGATTCGCCGCACCGACTACGCCGAGACCCTCCGCGCCGTCGCGACGAGCGGGCCGGACGCCCTTTATCGCGGGCCGGTCGGGGAACTCGTCGTCGCAGACATGGCGGCGCACGGTGGCCTCATCACGATGGATGACCTCGCGAACTACCGCGTGATCGAGCGTGAGCCGGTGCGCGGGCGATACCGGGGGCACGAGGTCGTCTCGATGGGGCCGGTGTCGAGCGGCGGCACGCACATCATCGAGATGCTGAACATCCTCTCCGGCTACGACCTCAGCGCGTCCGGCTTCGGCACGGCGCGCACAGTGCACCTGATGGCGGAGGCGCTCAGGATCGCCTTCGCGGACTGGAATCGCTACATGGCCGACCCCGCGACGACCGATGTGCCCGTCGCGTGGCTGACGAGCGTGGCGTACGCGGACGAACGCCGCGCCGAGATCGACCCCGCCCGCGCGACGCCGCACACGGCGGGCGCTTACCCCGGCATGGAGAGCCTCAATACCACGCACGTCACGACGGCGGACGCGGACGGCATGTTCGTCACGACGACGCAGACGCTCAACCGGCTCTTCGGCTCGAAGGTGACGACACCGGGCACGGGGATGCTCCTGAACGACAACATGAGCCTGATGAACCCGACGCCGGGGACGACGAACTCGATCGCGGGGGGCAAGCGCATCCTCAGTTGCATGTCGCCGACGCTCGTCCTCAAGGGTGGCGCGCCGCTGATGGCGCTCGGCACACCGGGCGGGCGGCGCATCTTCGGCTCCGTCATGCAGGGGATCATCAACGTCGTCGATCACGGCATGACGCTCCAGGAGGCGGTCGAAGCGCCGCGCATCTGGACGGAGGGGCCGGGGCTCGAAGTCGAGGATCGCTTCCCGAACCTCTCGTCGCTCGTTGGCGCACTGGAAGCGATGGGCCACCACGTGCAGGTCGTGCCGAAGGTCGCGGGTGGGATGAATGGCGTGCTCCTCGACGCAGCGACGAACCTGCTGCGCGGCGCGGCGTGCTGGCGCGCGGACGGCACACCCATCGGCATCAGCGGCGGCCCCGCATCCATCGCAGGGCCGTCGCTGCCGGGACTGGCATGAGGGAGCAATTGTGAGCCCACGGAAGACGACCCTACCCCCGTCCCCTCCCAGCGCGGAAGGGAAGCACGACACTACCACAATCCCCTTTCCGGGGATTGCGCCACCCCCTTCCCCCGTGGACAGGGAGATGAAGGGGATACGTCGCCCGCCCGCCAAGCGTCTGAAGAAAAACGTTGCTCCACTCGATTGGACACCGGAAAAAGGCGCGGCGAAACTGCCCCTTGTCTACGAGAAATTGCGCGAGACGTACGGCGAGCGACGCTGGCGACCGCATCAGGAGCCGATCGACGAACTCGTGCTGACGATCCTCTCGCAGCGCAACACCGATCGCTCCACCGAGCAGTCGTACCTCACATTGCGCGAGCGGTTCCCGACGTGGGAGCAGGTGATGCTCGCGCCCGTTGAGGAGATCGCGGACGCGATCCGCTGGAGCGGCCTCTACCAGCAGAAAGCTCCCCGCATTCAGGAGGTCCTGCGCCGGATCGACACCGAGCGCGGCAACTTCGACCTCCGGTTCCTCACGGGACTCCCGCTCGCGGAGGCGAAGGCGTGGCTGCGGGCGCTCCCCGGCGTCGGCCCGAAGACGACCGCCATCGTGCTGCTCTTCTCGCTCGGGATGCCCGCCTTCCCCGTCGATACGCACGTCTACCGCGTCTCGCAGCGGCTCGGCCTCGTCGGCCCGAAGACCTCGGAATCGGGCGCGCACGATGTGCTGGAGGCAATGCTCGCACCGTCGCAGATGTTCGAGTTCCACGTCAACATGATCGCGCACGGGCGGCGCATCTGCCACGCGATTGGCCCGAAATGCGACCGCTGCCCGCTGCTCGCGCTCTGCCCCTTCGGGCAGGCGCGATTGGGCGCCGCCGCGCCCGATACGGAGGAATTTCCCGCCCATGCATGACACCACCCGGCGCTATGGTCGCCCGCCTGCCCCCGTCATCGAACCGACGCTGCTCACGCTCGTGCGCCACGGCCAGACGACGGGCAACGTCGCCAGGTTGCTTAGCGGCGTCTCCGACGACCCGCTGACGAGTTTCGGCAGGCGGCAGGCGGTGGCGATGGGCAAAACGCTGAGCGGCCTCATCCTCGACGGCACGCTCCCCGCCGTCCACGCGCTCTACGTCAGCCCGCTCCAGCGCGCCCGCCACACCGCGCAAGCAATCGCGGAACCGCTCGGGCTGACGCCGATCATGCGCGACGACTTGCAGGAGATCGACTTCGGCGTGATGGAGGGGCTGACGCAGGAGGAGGCGATTGAACGCTTTCCCGATGCCCGCGTCGCCTTCGCGCAGGATTTCTTCACGATGGAGTACGCATTTCCCGGCGGTGAATCGCGCCGTGGATTCCACCAGCGCTCCACCGGGGCGATCGCGGACATCGTCGTGCGGCATCCCGGCGAGCACATCATCGTCGTCGCGCACGGCGGCGTGCTCGGCATCGCCCTCGCGCACTACCTGACCGGCGCCAGCGAGCGGTGGCGCGATTACGTGCTCGCGAATTGCTCCATCTCGCGCCTCACGGTCCGGGAGGACGGCGTGACGCTGCACATCGTGAACGATGTCGCGCACCTCGCAGACCTCACGCCGGAGGAAGCGGAAGTGGTTGCGGAGATCGAGGCGATCGATGAGGAGGCCGCGCGTGAATGAAGCGCCCGACATGCACCTGACTGTCATCGGCTGTAGCGCGGCGTGCCCCCGGCCCGGCGGCGCGTGCTCCTCCTACCTTGTCACATACGGCGCGCTGAACGTGCTGCTCGACTGCGGGCCGGGTTCGCTCTCCGTCCTCCGGGGGCAGATCAACCCGCGCAACCTCGATGCCATCATCATCTCGCACCTGCACGCCGATCACACGCTGGACCTCGTGCCGCTGGCGTACGGCCTGAAGTATGGCCCATTGGAGGGCAATGAACGCAAGGGGCGCGGCGAGCGGCTCGCGCTCTTCGTGCCGCCGGGCGGCGAGGCGTTCCTCCGTGGCCTCGCGGAAGCGCTCGAAGGCGCGGGGCGCAACGACGACTTCTGGGCGCCCTTCGCCGTGGCGGAGTACTCCATCGACAGCACCCTCGCGGTCGGGAGCGAGTCGCGCGCGGATGGGACGGCGGACATCCTCAACTTCCGCTTCGCCCCGACCAAGCACTATATCCCCTGCCAGGCGATCAAGGCCGCGCCACCCGGCGACGACCCGCACCCTGTGCTCGTCTACGGCGCGGACAGCGCGCCCGTCGAGAGCCTGACGGCGTTCGCCCACGGCGCGGACTTGCTCCTCCTTGAGGCGACGCTAGCGACAGCCGAAACGCCCGTCCCCGTCGGCCACATGACGCCCCAACAAGCGGGCGACGTTGCACGGGCGGCGGGCGGGGTCGGGCGGCTCGTGCTGACGCATTACTGGGGCGATATGTCCCCCGAGGCGATGCGCGTGCAGGCGCGTGAGGTGTTCGATGGGCCAATCAGTGTCGCCCACGAGCGCGCCACATTCGTCGTTGGGGAGGTGCCAGTGTGAGCGAGCGACCGGCGGGCTGGGGCGCGCAACATTCCGAGCGGTTCACCGACCCCTCGATTATCGCGGCGTATCGCTACCGGCCGTCGTACCCGGATGCACTCCTCGAACGCCTCGTTACACTCATCACCGACGAGCCGCGCGTCGTGCTCGATGTCGGCTGCGGCCCCGGCAACCTCGCGCGCCCACTGCTCCGGTACGTCGCGCGTGTGGACGCGGTCGATCGCTCCCCTGGCATGATCGCGTTGGGAGAGACGCTCCCCGGTGGCGACGACCCGCGCCTGCACTGGTTCGTCGGTAGCGCGGAAGATACGCCGCTGCATCCGCCGTACGCCCTTGTCACCGCCGGGGCGAGCCTGCACTGGATGGATTGGGGGATCGCGCTCCCGCGTTTCCACGATGCGCTCACGCCGAACGGCTCGCTGGCGATTGTCGGCGTGGACGAGGCGGACGAGCCGTGGACCCCGGCAATCCGCGCCATCATACCCCGTTATTCAACCAACCCGGACTTCGCGCCCATCGACTTAATTGGCGAACTCGAACGACGACGCCTCTTCGAGAAGCGCGGCGAGGACACGACGGACCCAGTGCTGCTCGCCCGCTCCGTCTCTGACTTCATCGAGTGGTTCCATTCGATGAGCAGCTTCTCGCGCGACCTGATGACGCCGGATGCCGTCGCCGCCTTCGACGCCGAAATCCGCGACGCCGTCGCGCCGTATGTGCGGAACGGACTCCTCGATACGCACGTCGTTGGGCGGTTCGT